>JAVBUS010000220.1:0-6161 GCA_031555125.1 Eubacteriales bacterium
CCCTCTGTTTTCTCCGTACATTTTTCCACTGATCCACCCTTTCCACCGCCCTACGACGGTTACTGGTATAATGGTTTCCTACATCAACACCCAGGAGGTCTTGTCCATGCGCTTTCACTGTCAAGTTTCCCAACTGATGAACGGCATCTCCATTGTCCACCGTGCGCTTGCCACGCGATCCACCCTGCAAATTTTAGAGGGAATCCTGCTGGAGACCTGTCCCCAGGGCTTACGTTTAATGTGCACCGATCTGGCCCTTGGTATCGAAACCATTGTAGAAGCACAGATTGCTGAGGAGGGCCGCGTGGTATTGCCAGGCCGTCTGTTTAGCGAGATTATCCGCAAACTGCCCAACGGCGAGTTGGACGTGACGGTGAACGAGAATTTTTCCACTATCGTGAAATGCATGCAGTCCCGCATGACCATCGCCGGACTCAGTCCGGTAGAGTTTCCGGACCTTCCCCAGGTGGAGGACGGAAATCTGGTGCCTATCCAGCAAAACAAGCTGCGCAACATGATTCAAAAGACCTGTTTTGCCATTGCAACCGACGAAACACGTCCCCTGCTTACCGGTTGTTTGATGGAAATCGAGCCAGACGAGATCCGGCTGGTGGCCCTGGATGGTTTCCGCTTGGCGATGCGCCGGGTGACCCATACGCAAAATATCGAGTCCATGCAGGCTGTCATTCCCGGCAAGGTGTTGTCAGAACTGGCAAAAATACTGGAAGACAAGGATGAAGAATTAAACCTGAACATCGGACGGACGCACTTGTCGGTGGATTTGGGCGCTACCCGCATCGTCACCCGCTTGTGAGAGGGTGAGTATACGCGGTACCGCCGGATTTTGCCCAGCGAGTGGCAAACCCGGATCAAAGTCAAACGCGAAGAGTTGGAAGGCGCCATCGAGCGCGTGGCCCTCATCGCCCGGGAAGGAAAGAACAACCTGGTGCGCTTCCATATCGAGGGGCAGCAGCTCATTCTTTCTTCCAATGCCGAGCTCAGCGACGCCCAGGAGCAAATGGAGCAAATGATGGAAGGCAAGGATATCGACATCGCCTTCAACGTGCGGTATATGAGCGACGTACTCAAAGTGCTGGAGGAAGACGAGATTTGCCTGCGTTTTAACTCCAACGTATCCCCCTGCGAGGTATGCCCGCCGGAAGGTGCGGATTATCTCTATCTTGTATTGCCGGTTCGCGTGCTATAATCCACCGTGATCGTCACACGCATACAACTGCATCACTTCCGCAACTATCTGCGTGCGGATCTTCTGCCCGATGCGCGGTTGACGGTGTTAACCGGTCAAAACGCGCAAGGGAAGACCAATGTGCTCGAGGCGTTGCATGTTTGCTGCCTCGGGCGTTCTCATCGTACGACCCATGACAAGGAACTGATCACCTGGGGAGAAGCCAGCACCGCCGTGCACATCGAGATCAGTCAGCGGGACGGCACCCACGATATTTCCATTCACCTCCACAGGCAAGAAAACAAGCGCAAGCAAATCCGCGTTGGCGGTGCGCAAATCGCCCGTATTGGCGAACTGATGGGACATTTTCACGGCATACTGTTTTCGCCAGAGGATCTTGCCATCGTCAAGGATGGCCCCGGTGAGCGGAGAAGGTTTTTGGACATGGAGTTATCTCAACTGCGCCCTGCGTACTTTTATGCCCTGCAGCGATACGTTCGGGTGCTAAGCCAACGCAACAATTTATTGCGGGAGCTGCAAAAAAAGCCCGCTTTGCGCAATACTTTGGAGGCATGGGACGAGCAACTGGCCCAAACCGGTGCCAGCATCGTGCGGCATCGCAGTGACTACATTGCCAAGTTAGCTGTGGCGGCCCGTACCAACCATACCGCCATTTCCGGCGGCAAAGAGCAACTCACCGTCGCCTATCAGACCCAGATCGGTCCCGACACAGACGAGTCCGCCCTACAAACAGCCTTTATGAAACGCTTGTACACCGTCCGGGAAGAGGACATCCGCCGGGCAACCACCACGGTGGGTCCCCATCGGGATGAGATCAAGCTCGCCTTGGGTGATCGGGAAGCCCGGGTATTTGGATCCCAAGGGCAGCAGCGCACGGTGGTGTTGGCTTTGAAGCTGGCGGAGCTGGACGTGGTTTGTGCCGAACGGGGTGAAGCACCCGTCCTGCTATTGGACGATGTGATGAGCGAACTGGATCCTATGCGCCGTCAGCAATTGGTGGAGCGCATCGCAGGGGTGCAAACCATCGTCACCTGTACCGATATCAGTGACCTGGGCGGCGCAAAACCCGGTGCACTCGTCCGCGTGGAGGCGGGAACGCTGCACAGTTGGCAAGGCGAACAATTGGTGTTATAATACTTAAAACGTTTGGTAAATCCACAGCGGAGGAATAAGAAAATGGCTGTCACGCGCATATATGTGGAAAAAAAGCAGGGATTCGATGTGGAGGCCCGGCATGTTTGCGCCGAACTGCGGGACGTGCTGCAAGCCGATACGCTGCAAGGGGTGCGTATCTTTCAGCGTTACGATGTAGAAAACCTGCCGGAGCGTGCCTTTGAAGCAGCCCGTGGCGTCATTTTTTCTGAGCCTAACGTGGATATATTGTACGAAGAAGACCTGCCATATATGGCGGGTCGTGTATTTGCTGTGGAATACTTGCCCGGCCAGTACGATCAGCGGGCCGATAGCACCGCCCAATGTTTGCAACTGCTGACCCAGCGGGAAAAGCCCGTGGTGGCTTGTGCAAAGGTCTACGTACTGGAGGGCGACATCAGCGAGGAACAGTTCCAACGCATCCGCACCCACTTGATCAACCCGGTGGAAGCGCGTCAGGCCGAAATCGAAAAGCCGGTCACCCTGGATCTGCAGATTACCCCACCGGAGGCCGTGACCACCCTTACCGACTTTATACACCGCGATGCGGATACATTGGCGGCTATGGTGCGGGAAATGGGCTTGGCCATGAGCGAAGAAGACCTGACCTTTTGCCAAACCTACTTCCGGGATACCGAACACCGCGACCCCACTGTTACGGAGCTGCGAGCCATCGATACCTATTGGTCGGATCACTGCCGCCATACAACCTTTCTGACCGCTATCGACGAGGTGGACATTCCGGATACCCTGTACACCCAGCCCGTGCGGGCCGCTTGGGAACAGTATCAGTCTGTACGCAAACGCGTCCATGGCGCCAAAAAACGGGATATGTGTCTGATGGACATCGCCACCCTGGGGATGAAGGCCTTGCGCAAGCAGGGTAAGTTGGCGGATCTGGACGAGTCCGAGGAGATCAACGCCTGTTCCATCGTCGTGGATGCCCAAGTGGATAACCGGCGGGAGCCTTGGCTGGTCATGTTTAAGAACGAAACCCACAACCACCCCACAGAGATTGAAGGTTTCGGTGGGGCGGCCACCTGTCTCGGTGGGGCTATTCGGGATCCTTTGTCAGGTCGCGCCTATGTGTACCAGGCCATGCGCATCAGCGGTAGCGGCTAGCCCCGCACGCCCTATGAGCAGACCCGCCACGGCAAGCTGCCCCAACGCCGGATCACCACCACTGCCGCGCAAGGCTTTTCCAGCTACGGCAATCAGATCGGCCTGGCCGCCGGCAAGGTGCAGGAAATCTATCACCCCGGCTATGTGGCCAAGCGCTTGGAGTTGGGTGCCGTCATTGCCGCCACCCCCAAGGATCACGTGGTGCGACAGGAGCCGCAACCCGGCGATATCGTTTTGCTCATCGGCGGGCGCACAGGCCGCGATGGCTGCGGCGGTGCCACCGGTTCATCCAAAGCCCATGACATCTCCTCCCTGACCCAGTGCGGCGCCGAGGTACAAAAGGGCAATCCCCCCACGGAACGCTGCTTGCAGCGGCTGTTTATGCAAGCCGATTTCTCCCGCCGGATCAAGCGTTGTAACGACTTTGGCGCAGGCGGCGTGTGCGTGGCTGTGGGTGAACTGGCCCCGGGTCTGGAAATTGACCTGGATGCCGTACCCAAAAAGTATGAGGGCCTGGATGGAACCGAACTGGCCATTTCCGAATCCCAGGAGCGCATGGCCTGTGTCGTCGCGCCGGAGGACGTGGAGCGCATGATCTCTTTGGCCGCCCGGGAGAACCTGGAGGCCACCCCCATCGCCACCGTGACCAAGGAAAAGCGGTTGCGCATGCGCTGGCGCGGCGAGGATATCGTCAACCTGTCCCGCACCTTTTTGGATACCAATGGCGTGACACAGCATACCACGGCCACCGTGGCCGTTCCGGATACCGCCGTGCCCTATCCCCTGCAGATGCCAACCGCCGTGCCCCAGGGCAGTCAGTGGAGCGATGCATGGATGGGCCTGATGGGCGATCTGAACATTTGCTCACAGCGGGGACTTATTGAGCGATTTGACGGCAGCATCGGCGCGGGAACCGTGCTGGCGCCCTTCGGCGGCGCCCACCGCGCCACCCCCAACCAGGCCATGGCCGCCCTATTGCCCGTGGAGGGCACCACCACCACCATGACCCTGATGGCCCACGGGTATGACCCGGCGTTGGCCAGTTGGAGTCCCTATCATGGCGCGGTGTATGCTGTGCTGGAATCCCTGGCCAAGATCACCGCCGCCGGTGGCAATGCCGCCGCCTGCAAACTGACCCTCCAGGAGTTTTTTCCCCGTACCGGCAAGGATCCCTCCCGTTGGGGCGCTCCCTTGGCGGCCATGCTCGGCGCTTTGGATGCGCAGTTGGCCATGGGCACGGCAGCGATTGGCGGCAAGGACAGCATGAGCGGTAGCTTTGAGGACCTGCATGTGCCGCCGACGCTGGTTTCCTTTGCCGTGGGTGTGGAGGATGTGCTTCGTGCCATCACACCGGAGTTCAAGGGCCCCGGTCATACGCTGGTCTGGCTGCGCACACCCCGCAAGGACGGTCTGTTGCCGGACTATGATGCCCTGCGTGCCCTGTATGCCGAGGTGTACACGGCCAACCGCAAACGGCAGGTGCTGTCAGCCTATGCCCTGGGCCACGGTGGCCCGGCGGCGGCCTTGGCCCGCATGGCCTTTGGCAATCGCATCGGTGTGGCGATCGACGGGGAAGTGACGGATCAAGAGCTGTTCCTGCCTGACTGGGGCGGTCTGATCCTGGAACTGGCGGACAATGCGGGGGATCTGGGCATTGCCGGTGCCCGCGTCATCGGCAAAACCCAGGCCGAGCCCAGCATTACCCGGGCCGACGAGTCCGTTTCCCTGGATGATGTCCGGATAGCCTGGGAAACACCGCTGGAATCGGTGTTCCCCACCCTATCGGCCACCCCCAGCGCCCCCCAAACCCATCATACCCTGGTGCCGGAACGCATGAGTAAGCGCCCCCGCATCCGTACCGCCCGCCCCCGTGTGTGCATCCCCTGCTTCCCGGGCACCAACTGCGAGTTAGACAGCGCAAGGGCCTTTGACCGGGCCGGAGGCGTCAGCGATGTGATCCTGCTGCGCAACCTGACACCGGAAACCCTGACGGAATCCGTGGAGGCCCTGGTCCGGGGCATCGACCGCGCCCAGATCGTGATGCTGCCCGGTGGCTTCTCTGCAGGCGACGAGCCCGACGGTTCCGGCAAGTTTATCGCTACCGCCCTGCGCAATCCCCGCATCGCCGAGGCGATCGAGCGCTTGCTCCACGAGCGGGACGGCCTGATGTTGGGCATCTGCAACGGTTTCCAGGCCCTGATCAAGCTGGGTCTGCTACCCTATGGTGATATTCGTGTCCTGGGCGAGAAGGATCCGACCCTGACCTTCAACACCCTGGGCCGCCACGTAGCCACCCATGTCCATACGGTGGTCAGTTCCGTCAAATCCCCCTGGATGGCCGGTGTGGAAGCCGGAGACGTCCACGCGGTGGCGGTGTCCCATGGGGAGGGGCGGTTCGTCTGTGATCCGTTGCAGATCCGCGCCCTGCAAAACAACGGACAGATCGTCACCCAGTACTGTACTCCCGACGGAGTGCCCGCTTTGGATGTGCCCTACAATCCCAACGGCTCCATGTGGGGCGTGGAGGGCATTTGCTCCCCCGATGGCCGCATCCTGGGCAAGATGGGGCACAGCGAACGCATAGGCCGTGGCGTGGGGCTCAACATCCCCGGCAACCACGACCAACGGATCTTTGCATCGGGCATTGCATACTTTGCATAAGGCGGACAAAAAAGAAGCA
>JAVBUS010000097.1:0-6485 GCA_031555125.1 Eubacteriales bacterium
CACAGCGCAGAAACGCTGTTGCTCCCCCTCCCAGAACCGTACGTGCGGATTTCTCGCATACGGCACTACGTAAATGTTATTCACCGGGCACCCGGTAGCAGCTAGAAGTAAATCCTCGCTGGGGCAATCGGATTGTACTGGAGAAGCTTATAGAGCTTCTCCCAGCTTGTCCATTGGTCACTTCTGCGGTTTAGCGTTTTGAACAGTTCACGCACGGTGTAGTACCTGAACGAATCGATCTTTCGCCCGTTCCCTGTGATGCCGTAATACTGATAATGCCACATCAGCTCCCCGTCCCCGCTCAAGCTGCGGACATTCTCTTTTTCAAACCAGACCTCGATGCCAAGGCTTTCAGCTCGCGCACGGTCTCCAGCAGGGTGACGGTGTTCCGGGCGAAGCGGGTGACCGATTTTGTGACCACCAGGTCGATCTTGCCCGCCCGGCAATCAGCCAGCAGCCGTCGGAAGCCGTCGCGGTTGTCCTTGGTTCCAGTGAGCGCCTCATCCGAGTAGATGCCGGCGAACTGCCACCCGGCGCGCTTTTGGATGCGGTCGCTGTAGTAGCTGACCTGGGCAGCCAGCGACTGGAGCATGGCGTCCTTGCCGGAGGATACGCGGGCGTAGGCAGCGACGCGGGTCAGCTGGGGCGGCGGCGCGAGGCGCGGGAGTTTGGTGATGATCCGTGGCATAACACCCCTCCTTTTGTATCAGCATGTTACCTCTTATCCGCCTTGGGATGAATGCCCTGGCGGCATTCCAGCCGTTGACCCTATAGTTTTGCAGTTGCTTTCCGTGCCCAATGCGCTGTGTTTTAGCGCCTTACCTCGCAACGATCCGGTCCAAATCCCACAGATCCTCCCAGCTCCGGGCCACCTCCCACAGAAACACCTGCCCCTTGATCAAGCGGCAATTTTTGTACACGGATTGCAGAATGGCCATCTCGGAATCGGCCAGGGGGTTCTCGACGATGCAGCGCAGATTGCTCGCGCATTGGGTTTCGTATGCCGAGAAGAGGATCGGTATCTGGCCGCGCTGGGCGCGTATCAGCAGCTCCCTCGTCGATGTGAACGGCACGGCCACCGGCGCCCCCTCGTTTACATCTCCGGAATCGTGATCTCCACCTCGCGCCCGCACGCGGCCGAACGCACGATGCCGTCCAGAATCGCCTGGTTGTATAAGATTTGACCGGAAGGCACCGGCGGTTCCCCGCCCTCGTGGATCGCATCCAGAAACGAGCGTATCTTCATGTCAAACAGGCCCTCTTCCTGGTGCAATATCGGGATAACAGTCTCGGTCTGCTCGCCAGCCACATCGTGGTACAGCCTCATGGGCCCGCCCACGCTGCCGTTCCAGCAGTCGGTGGAGGGGATGCGCAGCGCACCCTTCTTGCCCAGGATGATCGTATCGCCGGGGGTGTCGATGTGCATGGCCCAGGCGATGCGAAAATCCAGCACGATGCCGCCCTCCAGCCGGACAAACGCGGAGGCGAAATCGTCCACGTCGAATCGCGCCGCGTCCGAGGGCTTCACGTACTCCGCGCTGGTGCCAAAGAAATTCGATGTGTAGCCCGATACCGTCAGCGGCCTTGGGTAGCCCACGGCGTTGAGCACCATGTCCAGCGAGTAGCAACCGATATCCCCCAGCGCGCCGATGCCTCCAGTGCTCTTTTCGATAAACGTGGAGCCAGGGATGCCGCGCCGCCGCCCGCCACCGGTCTGGATGTAGTACACCTCGCCCAGCGCACCGGAGCGCACGATCCTGCCGATCATGTGCATGTTGGCGTCCATGCGCGGCTGGAACCCGATGGACAGGATCTTGCCGCTGCACTTTTCCGCGCGGACGATGGCCACGGCCTCCTCCAGCGTCACGCACATGGGCTTTTCCAGCAGCACGTGCACACCCGCCTCCAAGGCCGCGATAGCGCACTCGGCATGGGTTGCATTGTAGGTGCACACGCTCACCGCGTCCAGCTTCTCGGCGGCCAGCATGCTCCTGTGATCCGGATAACACCGTGCGCCCCGCACGCCCCATTGCTCCGCGAAGGCCTCGGCCTTGCCGGGGAGAAGATCCGCCAGAGCCACGATCTCGACGTCCGCCATTTTTTGCAGACTCTGCACGTGGCTCTCGGCGATCCAACCGGTGCCGATTATGCCGATTTTCAGCTTGCGGTCGTATTGCTTCTTGCCTTGGCGGGCGGCTTGTGTGAATTGCTTGAGTACGTCGTCCGACATGTGTGTTGCCTCCCTTTTCTGTTGCGATCCGTTGACGATTCGACAGTTAGTCCAACCCGATGCGAAACACCACCGGTTTGTCGCTTACCACTTGCTCGGTGCGCAGGTGCAGCCCCTGGGCGTCTCTGCGCCAGACAGGGCATTCCGCAAAGCCCAGCACCCGCACGTCGCGAATGAGACCGTGGAACAGCGGAATGCTCTCGCCACCCATTTGCGCGAGAGACTGAATGCACACTTCCCCGTCCGCCGGATAGACAAGCACTGTCGCATACAGCGTGTCGTTTTTGCATGTGAAGCGGATGTCCTGTGAGGTGAACGTTTTGACCTCCTGATCGGAAAAGTGCCCTTCGCGAACCAGCGTCGGTCCCTCGCCATAGCGCCGCCAGACGCCGGTATCGTACACGGCCTCGCCGTTGACCTTCAGCCACGCTCCGATCTCGCGTAGAATGGCTGTGTCTTGCTCAGGGATGGTGCCGTCGGCCTTGGGACCGACGTTGAGCAGCAGCGTGCCGTTCCTGCTGACGATATCCACCAGGTCGCAAAGAATCTCTCGCGCGGTCTTGTATTCGTTTCCCTCGGTGTAGCACCAGCTGTTTTTGGCGACCGCAGTGTCGGTCTGCCAGAAGTACGGCTTCATGTCCGCGCACTGGCCGCGCTCGATGTCCGGCACGGCGCAACCAAACATAAACGCGTCGTTCTTATAGTTGATGGCGACCTCGATGCCCCACTCTGCGGCGCGGTTGTAGTAATACGCAGCCAACTTTTTGAGATACGGCTTGGCCGCCCGGTGCTGGATCCACCAATCAAAGTACAGGATGCCGGGTCGGTATCGGTCAATCAGCTCGCAGCAGCGCAACAGCCAGTCCTCCATAAAGGCTCGGGACGGCTCGGGCTCGCTCGCTATGTCCTGCAGATCCCCCGCCTCCGGCATCGACGGCCAGTATAAATCCTTCGGCGTAAGCGGCTCGCGGATGTCGCTATCGAATTCCTTGCCATGCCCCATAAAAAACCAGTGCTCGATCCGGTGTGAAGATGCGCCTAGGCGAATCCCGTGCTGCTCCGCCGCCTCGCGCAGCTCGCCCAGCACGTCGCGGCAGGGCCCCTTGCAGGCGGCGTTCCATTCGCTCAGCGCGCTGTCGTACATCTGATAGCCGTCGTGGTGTTCGGCCACCGGCACCACGTAACGCGCCCCGGCCTCGGCGAACAGCCGCATCCACTCAGTTGCGTCGAATCGCTCACCGCGAAACAGGGGAATGAAGTCCTTGTAGCCGAACGCCTTGTGCGGGCCGTAGGTCGCAACGTGATGCTTGTATTCCGGCGTGCCCTGCCGATACATGTTGCGCGGATACCACTCGTTGCCAAAGGCGGGAACGCTGTAGGGCCCCCAGTGGATAAAAACACCAAACTTCGCACGCCTGTACCAATCCGGGGCGGAAAACGCTCCCAGCGATTCCCACGTTGCCGTGAAAGGCCCTTGTGCGATGACCTGTTCGATACGGTTGAGAAAGTCTGCTCTGTCCGGCCCAGCGGCTTCGCGGTGCATTCCCATGTGCTGATCTCCTCTGTGAAAATGCGTTTACTTCGCGGCCAAGTCACCTAAGCTTCCCCGCTTCTGTACCTCCGGCTTCCTGCGGACAATCGCTGCGCGGCTGATCTCGATGACCTCCCGCGCCTCATCGGGTGTCATGCACCCCACGCACACCAAATCCTGCTCGCGTATGCTGTTCCAGACGAAATTTAATCACACAAACGGAGTCGTGCGGCCTGCCGCCATCGGCTTAATGGTCAACACCGGCTTGTGTGCTTCCCAGATCATCCGGTTCACCGTTTCAATTTCCACCTGCATCAGAAAGCCTAGGCAGTTGTAGATCTGAATACAGCCCTCAATGTCGTACTGCTGCTCCGTGCAGTACTGGAGCACTTCCGGCATATGGGCGCTCAATCCCGGAATCATACCCCGGTCGCGAATCATTTGCAGATAGTCCGGCAGTCGCTCAATGGTGTGGGTGCGCTTGTCGATCAGTTCTTCGACCATTTGATGAAACGGCCAGCAATAGGTCACGCCGTTGCGCCGATCCTCGTCAAAGGAACGCTCCGCGCTGGCCCTTCCCTCCTTGGTATTGGAGGTATCAAAGTTTGGGGTGTTGATAATGTACAGTTTCTTTCCCGTCTTGTCCTCCGCCTCGCGGACAGCGTCGCGGACGAGCGGTGTAATGCCGCCCAGAATCACGTTGATGCCCGCGTCCAAGTAAACGCCGAGCATGTCGGCCGCGTTGTGGCGTGCCAATTGATTGTAATCCTGTATTTTTCGATCCGCCGCCACGGTTTTGTGGCTATACCCATTGATCCAGTTTGTGCCGATGACCATGCGCGAGACCTCTATTCCGCCCAGGTCAACCCGCGGGAACAACTCGCTGTTCATATGCGCTTTCCTTTCCCATGACGAATACTAAATCACTTCCAGCTCGTCTATGCTTGGCAGCTCTGGAAACTTTGTATGCGGTTCGGTCTGATACCAGAAGGCGGTAGAGGCAATGTCATCCCGCAATGGAAGATAGCGGCCCTCAGAGCGCCAGCCCAGCGCTTGAACGGTAATACGCAGATCCGCGGAGAACCGAATAGGATCGCAAATGTGCCAGCGGTACAGACCGAAACGCGGATTCGATTGCAATCGCAGGTCGTGTCTGGGGATCTGATGAAATCCAAGATAGTGGGATGTGTATTCCTTGTACCCTCCGTTTTCACCGACAAATCCCCATGCGCCGCCAAAATAATCCTCGGTTCCGGTGCCGCAGATGGTCGGAAATTCCGCATCGCCGTCCATAAAGAACTTAAGTTCACCTTCTCCCCACCAGCCGCCGTTATTGGTTTGCCAGGCAAGGTAGGTGCCCACATAGTGCCCTTGACCGTGGACGCCGTCCAGGATTGTGTGCGTCGCCTTGTACGCCAGCGGTAAGCTTCTGCGCCATTGGGCATGGAAGTAGCCTTCGCTTTCATCGACGCCGGTCAACGCGTACGTAATCTGATAAAAAAAGTCGGTGGGCTTGCCCTGCCCGACATACTCGATCTGAATGCTTGCGCTGTGCCGGAACGGCATCGGCCAATAGGCGTTCATGCCTCCGGCCGACATCACCGCGATTGGCGTCGAGTTGATCATCGTGCGTTCACACCAGCCGTTACAGAAAAAGTCACCCAGCGGTGTCTCAACGGATGGGACTTCCTCGTCATCCCAATACATGCGCAAAATCAGCGAACGCCAATACTCCGGCGCACAGGTACACCAGATGTGTTGAATCACGCCCGGTCCCAGAATTTTTGCCAGCGTCACCCGCTCGCCTGGGCGCAGCTCGATGGCGGGCGACACCTTCCAGCCCCGTCCCAACTCCCGCGCGGCGTGAGCGCCCAGGCCCTCTGTCGCCATACCGCCCTTACCCTTTTCACCGGTGGGGTTTTCCGCGCTGATCGAGCGGGTCTGGGCGGCGGAAAGCGTGGTCAAACCGTTAAGTCCATTGGTCAACATCGTTCAGCTCTCCTCGTCATTTATAGGTCTAAACAAGCCATGTCTCCACACACAAAGCAGCAGCAACGCTCCGTAAAGCACCGCATTCAAAGCGAATGGGAACGCGAGATTCAAGCGCGCCAAAGCGCCAAGGCCTACGCCGAAGGGAATCGTGCACAGCAGCATGCAAGCATTCATCACGCTGAAGCTTTGTGCTTTATCTCCTGAAGCGGTGTGCATGGCTAGCAGCGCGTCCTTTCGGGGCACAACGAGGGCCAGCCCCAGCGCCTCGCAAAGCAGGTGAAGGCCGATTCCCCACAGGCCGATCGCAAGCGCCGCCAGCAGTGCCAGCTGACTCACCCAAAGCAGCGCCACGCCTATAACCACGGGAAGCTTTAGCCCTTTCCGACTCAGAAAAGCCTGCAAAGCAAAGAACATGCACAGCATCATCGCAGCGCGCGCTGCGGGAAAATACGAAAGCCATGCCACCGGTAGTCCGAGAGATTCCGTGACAAAAAGGCCCCAAAAGCTTGGGCTGACGGTGGTCGTCACCTGCAAAATACACATCATCGTCAGCATCTTACCAGCGCCGGGGAAGCAAGGACCAAGCGTGCCACCGGCACGGACTTGCGCAGCAATCCGGCGATCCCGACGCCCTCATCCGCCGCCTTGCGCAAGACACCGTTTCGGGTCTCACGGGTGAAGACGAAAAGCAGCGCAGCCTTTACCGTCATCAAAAGAAAACCTGCCGCGTAA
>JAVBUS010000260.1:0-5257 GCA_031555125.1 Eubacteriales bacterium
CCCGCAGATCGGCACAGGCCTCCAGCACACCGCCCTTGTGGGCGGCGATGGGCAGCATGACAACTTGGATGGGCGCGATCATGGGGGGCAGCTTTAGGCCCCGCTCGTCGCCGTGGGTCATGATCACCGCACCGATCATACGGGTGGAGGTACCCCAGGAGGTCTCGTGGGCAAATTTGAGCGTGCCGTCCTTATCCAAGAACTGGATTTCGAAGGGTTCGGAGAAGTTGGTGCCAAAGTTGTGGGAGGTACCCGCCTGCAGCGCCTTGCCGTCCTGCATCATGGCCTCCACGGAGTAGGTGGCCCGGGCACCTGCGAATTTTTCCTTCTCGCTCTTGCGTCCGGTATACACCGGCACTGCCAGCACGTTTTCACAGAACTCGCGGTAGACCTCCAACATGGTCAGGGTTTCTTCCTGGGCTTCTTCCGCAGTGGCATGGATGGTATGGCCCTCCTGCCACAGGAACTCCGCAGTGCGCAGGAAGGGGCGGGTGGTTTTCTCCCACCGCATGACGGAGCACCACTGGTTGTACTTCATGGGCAGATCGCGCCAGGACTGCACCCACTTAGCGTACATGGTGCAAAAGATGGTTTCACTGGTGGGACGAATGGCCAGGCGCTCCTGCAGCTGCTCGCCGCCGCCGTGGGTGACCCAGGCTACCTCCGGCGCAAAGCCCTCTACGTGGTCGGCTTCCTTGAGCAGCAGACTCTCCGGGATCAGCATGGGCATGGATACATTCTTGTGTCCGGTGGCCTTAAACCGTGCGTCCATCTGCTGCTGCATCAGTTCCCAGATGGCATAGCCATAGGGCTTGATGGCCATGCAGCCGCGTACCGGCGTGTAGTCCATCAGGTCGCACTTGAGCACCACGTCGGTGTACCACTGGGAAAAATCCACGTCCCGAGGGGTCAGGTGCTGTACAAACTCTTGTTGCTTTTCCTTGGCCATGGGGGTCACATCCTCTCTACAATAAAAGAAAAACCCTCGCCCACTGCACTGCAGGGACGAAGGATTGCCTTCGCGGTACCACCCGGCTTGGCATGCGCAAGCATGCCCACCTT
This sequence comes from Eubacteriales bacterium, assembly GCA_031555125.1. Lineage (GTDB taxonomy): Bacteria > Bacillota > Clostridia > Christensenellales > Aristaeellaceae > WQXF01. The sequence goes on from JAVBUS010000260.1 coordinate 1,063, forward strand.
GTTGCCCTTCACGCGGGCAGACGTCGGCGTTCTTAGCGCCGCGGCTCCTGGGTTCGGGCCGGTCAGTCCGTGCGCACGCTTTGCACCGATGCAGCATGCTCTCTGGGGCACGGGGGATGAACGGGATCCCTGTCATCGCCTTTGAATGCTTCTATTATACGCAAGTGCAACCAAAAAGCAAGCGAAAATTTGCTACCGGAATAGCGGAGGCGGTTTTTGGACGTCCCCGTGTATACTTTGGCACCGGGGGATTGCTTCGGCGGGGAGGAATTGATATCCTACCTTTGCGCGGCAAGCGCAAGAAAGGATGGGGAGCGGATATGTCGCTGTATACTTGGGTGGGCATTGGCGCAGGGGCATTGGCGCTGGTGATTCTGATGGCCTTGGGCTATGTCAAGGCACCGCCGGACAAGGCATTTATCATTTCCGGACTACGTAAAAAGATCGTGATTGGCAAGGCGGCCATTCGTGTCCCGTTTTTTGACCGTTTGGACGTGTTGAGCCTAAAGATGATGTCGGTGGACGTCAAGACCAACTCCTTTGTGCCCACGGCGGAGTACATCAACATCTCCGTGGACGCGGCGGTAAAGATGAAGATCAGCACCACAAAAGAGCTGCTGGCCATTGCCGCAGAGAACTTTTTGAACAAGAACGACGACTACATCATCACCCAGGTCCAGGATGTGCTGGAAGGCAACATGCGCGAAATCATCGGCCAGATGCGGCTGGAGGAGATGGTGACCAACCGCAAATCCTTTGCGGAAAAGGTGGCGGAAAACGCCGTGCCGGATCTTCGCCGCATGGGGCTGGAGATCATCAGCTTTAATGTGCAGAGCTTCGCGGACCAAAACGGCGTGATCAACGATCTGGGCATCGATAACATCAGCCAGATCAAAAAGAAGGCCGCCATCGCCAAGGCCGAGGCCGAGAAGGAAATCGCCAAGGCCCAGGCCCAGGCCAGCAAGGAAGCCAACGATGCCCGCATCGAGGCCGACACCCATCTCGCCATCCGCAACAACGATCTGCGGATCAAGGAAGCGGAACTGAAAAATCAGGCCGACATCAAGCAGGCCGAGGCCGACGCCGCCTATAACATCCAGCAGGAGGAGCAACGCAAGACCATCGAGGTCAAGAGTGCCGACGCCAACATCGCCAAGCAGGAGCGGGAGGCGGTGCTGAAGGCTAAGGAAGTCGAGGTCATGGAGCAGACCCTGGAAGCCACAGTGAAAAAGAAGGCGGAAGCGGATCTGTTCGAGCGGCAAAAGAAGGCGGAGGCCGAGCTGTACGAACGGCAGAAGCAAGCGGAAGCTGCCCTGGCGGAGTCGGAGCGCCACGCCGAGGCCGTGAAGGTGCAGGCGGAAGCCGAGCGCTTTGCCCAGGAGCAGGCGGCCGAAGCGGCCCGCTTTGCCCGGGAACAGGAGGCGGAGGGCATTCGCAAGGTAGGTTTGGCAGAGGCCGAGGCGGTACGCGCCAAGGCGCTGGCGGAGGCCGAGGGTATCGACAAAAAGGCGGACGCGATGCGTAAGTATGGCGAGGCTGCCGTGCTGGAGATGTACTTTGCCGCCCTGCCAGAGATCGCTAAGAACGTAGCCGAGCCCCTGTCCCGCGTGGACAAGATTACCATGTACGGCGAGGGCAACAGCGCCCGGTTGGTGCAGGACATCATCAAGTCCACCACCCAGGTGTCCGACGGCCTGACCGAGGGCATCGGCATCGATCTCAAGTCCCTGATCGCCGGGTTCGTAGGCGGACGGTTGGGAGGCGCCACCGGGGAGAATCATGGCGCGGCGCCTCAGGCGATGCCTGCGCCCCAAGCACCCGTCGCCCCTCCGAAGCCGATCGCGCCCCCGGAAGGGAAGTAACCGGAGCAACACACATAAAGCCCCCGTTGTCCACATGGATGGCGGGGGTCTATTCTTGCGTGCGGGAGGATGCACGCTTTTTCCGCACCACAGCGTGCCTTCTCCGTGTATCTTTATGCGACGCAAACCCATCAGGATGCACATGTTGTTGTTCCGGCAGCGCACGCAGGGCGAAATCTCTGCTCAAACAGGGAGTATTTCGCTCCCTGCGGAGAGCGACCAGGGCTTCGCGGTCGCCCTGGACCTTCGCAGCGCACGTTTCCGGCTTGCTTTTTGAACATCAAAAGGGTATGATAGAATGCGATACGTGCACACATATGGTGCACGAAACCTTTATTTATAAGGAGTTATGTATGCAAGAGACAACAAAGGCAACGAAGTCGCCCAAGAAAAGGCCCCCTCTGTGGCGCAGAATTCTGCGCACGGTGGTCAGCGTGCTGCTGGTGATCGTACTGGCCGCCGGCGCACTGCTGTGGACCGTGGTGCGCCGGGGTCTGCCCCAGGTGGAGGGCGCCATCCGGGTGGCTGGCCTGACGGACGCGGTCACCGTCACCCGGGACGAAGAAGGCGTGCCCCACATCGCCGCCAAGAATGCCCATGACCTGTACTTTGCCCAGGGGTACGTACAGGCCCAAGATCGCCTGTTCCAGATGGATCTGGCGCGGCGCCAAGCGTCCGGCAGGCTCAGCGAGCTGCTGGGCAAGAGCCTGCTGGAGAACGACAAATGGTTCCGCACCCTGGGCCTGCGCCGGGCCGCCGAGGCATCCTGGTCGGGCTATGGGCCTGAGGCGGTGGCCATGTTGGCGGCCTATGCCGACGGCGTCAATGCCTTCATCGCCCAGCAAAAAACGCTGTCCGTGGAGTTTTTGCTGGCGGGTAAACCAGAGAAGCTGCAGGCCTATACGCCGGACCCCTGGTCGCCCATCGATAGCCTGACCATCGGCAAGCTGATGGCGTATGACCTGGGCGGCAACTGGGATGCCCAGGCCTTCCGCAAGTATCTGGTGGACAACTTTACGGAAGCGGAGGCCAAGGAGCTGTTCCCGGAGGGCACCGACCCCGCGGTCTCGCCGTACATCATTCCCAGCTTGGCCTCGGTTACCGCACCCATGATCGGTGCGTCGGTGGAAAAGCCAGATGGTTGGAACGGCAGCAACAACTGGGTGGTGTCCGGCAGCAAGACGGAGTCCGGTAAGCCGCTGCTGGCCAACGATCCGCACCTAGGCATCGCGTCGCCCTCCATCTGGTATCAGATGCACCTACAGTCCGATACCCTCAACGTGAGCGGCGTCATCTTTGCCGGGGTGCCGGGCATCATCGTGGGTCACAACGACCATATCGCCTGGGGCGTGACCAACACTGGACCGGACGTGCAGGATCTGTACATCGAAAAGCTGAATCCGGAGAACCCCGCCCAGTACGAGTACATGGGGCAATGGGTGGATGCTCAGGTGATCAACGAGGACATCACCCTAAAAGGCGGGGCGGTGGAGCCCTTTGAGGTGGTCGTGACCCGCCATGGCCCCATTATTACCGAAAGCAATGTGACCGGGGAAGAGAATTACGCATACGCCATGCGCTGGACCGCGCTGGACGCCACCACGGAACTGGAGGCGGTGCTGGGCATGAACCAGGCCACGGATTGGCCTAGCTTTGAAAAGGCGCTGGAGATGTTCAACGCGCCTACCCAGAACTTTGTGTTCGCTTGCGAGGACGGCACCATCGGCTACAAGGCCAACGGACGGATTCCCATCCGCAAGGGCGACGGGCTGTTGCCCATGCCTGGCTGGACCGACGAGTACGAGTGGACGGGATTCATACCCTATGCCGAACTACCCAGCATCGTCAACCCGGATCAAGGATTCATCGCCACCGCCAATCACAAGGTCATCGACGATTCGTATCCCTATCATATCAGCCACATGTGGGCGCAGCCCTATCGCCAGCAGCGCATCGTGGATGTGCTCAGCGCCAACAACAAACTCACTGCCAATGATATGCGGATGCTCCAAGGGGACGTGCTGGATCTGCACGCGGTGGAACTGGTGCCGATGCTGACCAAGGCGCTGGAAGGCGAGGAGCTGACCGACCGGCAACAGACCGCCCTGGACATTCTGGGCAAATGGGATTATCAGAGCACCACGGACCAAGCGGGGCCCCTGGTGTTTGGCCTGTGGTATAACGAGATCCGAGATGGAATCTTTGCGGAACGGTTTAGCGAAGAGGCGGCCGGTTGGTTTGGCAATAGCGACCGCAACTATGCGGTGGACGCGCTGTTACGCCGGGAGGCGGCGGGGAACCCCTCCCTGTGGATCGCGGCCAAGGGCGGTCTT
>JAVBUS010000263.1:0-8536 GCA_031555125.1 Eubacteriales bacterium
CAACTTCCTTGCCTATGGCGATTACGGCCTGGTGGCGATGGAGCCCCATTGGGTGACCTCCCAGCAGATCGAAGCCGCTCGTATCGCCCTGACCCGTTACACCAAGCGCGGCGGTCAGGTATGGATCAAGATTTTCCCGGATAAGCCCGTGACCGAGAAGCCCGCCGAGACCCGCATGGGTTCCGGGAAAGGTTCCCCCGAGTATTGGGTGGCAGTGGTCAAGCCCGGCCGTGTGCTCTTTGAGATCAAGGGTGTGCCGGAAGAGACCGCGCGCGAGGCGCTCCGCCTGGCGCAGCACAAGCTGCCCCTAAAGACCAAGTTCATCGCACGTGAGCTTGCCAAGAACGAAGCGGGTGGTGAGTAGAATGAAGGCAAACCAGTTCAGCGATATGAACGCGACGCAGCTGACCGAAAAGGTGAAGGAACTAAAGGCTGAGCTCTTTACCCTTCGATTCCAACTGGCTACCGGTCAATTGCAAAACACCATGGCGATTTCCAATGTCAAGCGCGACATCGCCCGGGCAAAGACCACCCTCCGTCAGCTTGAGCTCAAGGCCCAAGCTTGACCTGAGCAGCAAGCATGATAGTGTAAGGAGGCAATCGCTTCAATGTCTGAAATCACAGAAAACCGTGGTATGAGAAAAACCCGTGTCGGCGTGGTAGTGAGCGATAAGATGGATAAAACCATCACCATCGCCATCAAGACCCGCGTCCGCCACCCCCTGTATGGTAAGACCCTGAACCAGACCACCAAGCTCAAGGCACATGACGAGGAGAACACCTGCGGCGTCGGCGATACCGTCCGCGTCATGGAGACTCGTCCGCTAAGCCGCGATAAGCGTTGGCGCCTGGTCGAGATCATCGAAAAGGCGAAGTAACGCCGGTGTAAAGGAGGAAAATCTCAATGATTCAGCCGCAAACGCGTCTAAAAGTAGCGGACAACACCGGCGCGAAGGAGATCATGTGCATCCGCGTGCTGGGCGGTTCGTTCCGCCAGTCCGGCTCCATCGGCGATATTATCGTCGCTTCCGTTAAGAGCGCAACGCCCGGTGGCGTTGTAAAGAAGGGCGACGTGGTCAAGGCGGTGATTGTGCGTACGCACAAGGAACGCCGCCGTCCCGACGGCTCGTACATCCGTTTTGACGACAACGCTGCCGTGGTCATCAACGAGGCCAAGCAGCCCAAGGGAACCCGCATCTTTGGCCCAGTGGCCCGCGAGCTGCGCGAGAAGGATTTCATGAAGATCGTCTCGCTGGCTCCTGAAGTTCTGTAAGGAGGTGGACCGATTGACTACACCTAAGAAATTGCACGTTCGGACCAACGACGTCGTCGTGGTCATCTCCGGCCGGGACAAGGGCAAGAAAGGCAAAGTAATGTCGGCCTCTCCCAAAACCGGTCGCGTGGTGGTCGAAGGCGTTGCCATCGCCACGAAGCACCAGAAACCCCGCGCTGCGGGTCAGCCCGGTGGCATCATCCACCGCGAAGCCGCCATTGCGGCCTCGAAGGTCATGCTTCTGTGTGGAGCCTGCGGCAAGGCCACGCGCCATGCCCATAAGATCCTCGCGGACGGCGCGAAGGTACGTGCATGCAAAAAGTGCGGCGCGACCTTCGATAACTAAGAGGGAGGATAGGTTCGATGGAAGCACGTCTTAAAGCTAAGTATGATGCCGATGTAGCGCCTGCACTGATGCAGAAGTTCGGCTACAAGAACGTCAACGAAATCCCCAAGCTCCACAAGATCGTCATCAACATGGGCCTGGGCGATTGCAAAGACAATCCCAAGGGCATGGAAGCCGCCGTCGGCGATCTGACCGCCATCGCAGGCCAAAAGCCCGTCATCACCAAGGCGAAGAAGTCCGTGGCAAACTTCAAGCTCCGTCAGGGCATGAACGTTGGCGCCAAGGTCACCCTGCGGGGTGAGCGGATGTATCAGTTCGCCGATAAGTTGCTCAACATCGCGCTGCCGCGCGTTCGCGACTTCCACGGTGTGTCCAACAAGGCCTTCGACGGCCGCGGGAACTACGCCTTGGGTATCCGTGAACAGTTGCTCTTCCCGGAAATCGAGTACGACAAGGTCGATAAGATCCGCGGCATGGAGATGATCTTTGTCACCTCGGCCAAGACCGACGAAGAAGCGAAAGAACTGCTACGCCTGATGGGCATGCCGTTCGCGCAGTGATGAAGGAGGAGCAATACGATGGCGAAAACTAGCATGATCCTTAAGCAGCAGAAACCGCCGAAGTTTTCGACGCGCGCGTACACCCGCTGCAACCTGTGCGGTCGCCCGCACTCTGTGTTGCGCAAGTACGGCGTCTGCCGCATTTGTTTCCGAGAGCTGGCCTATGCCGGCCAAATCCCCGGCGTCCGCAAGGCCAGCTGGTAAGCGGCAGAACACGGAAGGAGGTTTCAGAATGCTCGTTACAGATCCCATTGCTGATATGCTCACACGCATTCGCAATGCGCAAATCGCAAAACATGATACCGTCGTCATCCCCGCTTCCAACATGAAAAAGGCAATTGCAAAGATTTTGCTGGAAGAGGGTTATGTCAAGAGCGTGGATTTCATCGCCGATGGCATGGCCGGTAACATCAAGATTGCTCTGAAGTATGTGGAGAACAAGCAGAGCGTCATCGTGGGACTCAAGCGCATCAGCCGTCCCGGCCTGCGCGTGTATGCCCCCTGCGACCAGATCCCCAAGGTGTTGGGCGGACTGGGTATCGCGCTGATCTCCACGTCCAAAGGTGTCATGACCGACAAGGAAGCGCGCAAAAACCAGGTGGGCGGCGAAGTGCTGGCCTACGTTTGGTAATCGACGCTCGCATTGAGGAGGTGTACGAATGTCTCGTATCGGAAAAATGCCGATCACCATTCCTGCGGGCGTCACGGTGGATGTAGCCGCCGATAATACCGTGACCGTCAAGGGCCCCAAAGGTACCTTGTCCCAGAAGGTGAATCGCGATATTACCCTGAAGATGGAAGACGGTGTGCTGACGCTGGCCCGTCCCTCGGACGCCAAGCCCCACAAGGCCATGCACGGTCTCTACCGCGCCCTGGTCAACAACTTGGTGGTGGGCGTGACCCAGGGCTACTCCAAGACTTTGGAGCTGGTGGGTACCGGTTACCGCGCACAGGCCCAGGGAAAGACCCTGACCATCAATATTGGTTACTCGCACCCGGTGGTGTTCGAAGCCCCGGAGCATGTAACCTTTGAAACCCCCGCGCCGACCAAGATCGTGGTCAGCGGCATGAGCAAGCAGGTGGTGGGCAATCTCGCCGCCGACATCCGTGCCGTGCGCAAGCCCGAGCCGTATCTGGGCAAGGGCATCAAGTACGAAAACGAAACCATTCGCCGCAAAGAAGGCAAGGCCGGCAAAAAGTAAAAGGGGGAGTGAGCGCAAATGTTCTCGAAGAACGATCGCAACGAACTGCGCAAGACGCGTCACCTGCGCGTCCGCAAAAAGATCAGCGGCACGCCCGAGTTGCCGCGCCTGTGCGTCTATCGCAGCTTGAACCACATGTACGCCCAGGTGGTGGACGACTCCCGTGGATGCACCCTGGTGTCTGCATCCACCGTGGATCCCGCCATCCGCGGCCAGCTATCCGAGTTGGACAAGAAAGGCGCGTCGAAGCTGGTGGGCAAGGTAGTGGCCGAGCGCGCGCTGCAAGCCGGTGTCAAGCAAGTGGTGTTCGACCGCGGCGGGTATGTTTACACCGGCCGCGTGGCCGAAGTCGCCGCCGGTGCTCGTGAAGCCGGTCTGGACTTCTAATTGAAGGAGGAGGAAATGCATGCAGCGCTTTGAACAGGTCAGCGAATTTAAAGAAAAGCTGGTCGCTGTCAACCGCGTAACCAAGGTCGTCAAGGGCGGCCGCAACTTCCGCTTCGCCGCGTTGGTTGTGGTCGGTGACGAAAATGGCCGGGTTGGCTGCGGCATGGGCAAGGCCACGGAAATTCCCGAGGCCATCCGCAAGGCCGTGGAGGATGCCAAGAAGCATCTGATCCGCGTGCCGCTGAAGGAGACTTCTATCCCGCACGAGAGCACCGGCTATTACGGTACCGGCAAGGTTTTGCTGTTGCCCGCGCCGGAAGGTACCGGCGTTATCGCCGGCGGCCCCGCGCGTGCCGTGCTAGAGCTGTGCGGCGTTAAGGATATCCGCACCAAGTCGTTTGGAACGAACAATCCCATCAACATGGTCAAGGCGACGCTGGCGGGTCTGTCCCAACTGCGTTCCGTCGAGCAGGTTGCAAAGCTGCGCGGCAAGACCGTGGAAGAACTGCTGGGCTAAGGAGGAACGAGGCATGAAACTGAAAGTGACGCTCGTGAAATCTCCGATTTCCAGCATTCCCAACCATATCCGTGTGGTGGAAGCGCTGGGTCTGAGAAAGATGCAACAAGAAAAGATCCACTACGACACGCCTTCCATCCGGGGCATGCTTTTTAAGGTGAAGCATCTGGTGCGCGTCGAAGAGATCGCAGACTAAGGAGGATGAACCATGAAACTGCACGAGTTGAAGCCGGCCGTGGGTTCTACCACTGCCCCCAAGCGTCTTGGACGTGGCGTGGGCTCTGGTTTGGGCAAGACCTCCGGTAAGGGCCATAAGGGCGCTAAGGCGCGCAGTGGCGGCGGCAAGCGGGCCGGTTTTGAGGGCGGCCAAATGCCGTTGGTGCGCCGCATCCCAAAGCGTGGCTTTACCAACATCTTTTCGATCGAGTACGAAACGATTAACATTGAGCGCCTGGATGCCTTTGAGAACGGCACGGTGGTCACCCCGGAACTGCTCCTGGAAAACGGCCTGATCAAAAAGGTCAGGGACGGCGTGAAAATCCTGGGCTCCGGTGAGATGACCAAAAAGCTGACGGTGAAAGCACATAAGTTCACCGGTTCTGCAAAGGAAAAGATCGAGGCGGCCGGTGGGAAGGCCGAGGTGATCTAACATGTGGGAGAGCCTTCGCAACGCGTGGCGGATCCCTGACATTCGCAAAAAGGTTCTGTACACCCTGTTCATGCTTTTTGTGTTTCGCCTGCTGGGCACCATCCCGGTACCGGGCATCGATGTGGCCAAAGTTAGCGAGACCATCAAGAATTTCTCGCTGTTAGGCTTTATGAATGACCTGAACGGCGGCACACTGAGCAACATGACCATCATGGCCATGGGTATCACCCCGTACATCAACGCATCCATTATCATGCAGCTTTTGGCGGTGGCTATCCCCGCCCTTGAGCGTATGCAGAAGGAAGGCGAAGATGGCCGTAAAAAGCTGGCCCAGTGGAGCCGTTATCTGACGGTTATTCTGGCCTTTTTGCAGGCAGTGGGCCTTGTCTATGCTATGCGCGCCTCTACCAGTGGCTCCTTCTGGTCTTACCTGCTCATTGGTATTTCCATGGCAGCCGGTACCTCCTTGGCCATGTGGATCGGTGAGCGCATTACTGAAAACGGGATCGGCAACGGTATTTCCCTGCTGATCTTCACCGGTATCGTTCAACGGCTATTCGCCTGGTCCATCGACGGCATCACCAACGTGGCCAACGGCTCTACCAGCTGGCTGACCATGCTCATTGTCATCGCCGTCGCAGGGCTGATCATCATGGCCGTTACTTTCGTGGATATGGGCGAACGCCGCGTGCCGGTGCAGTATGCCAAGCGCATGCAGGGCCGCAAAATGTACGGCGGTCAGTCCACTCACATTCCTATGAAGGTCAACTCCTCTGGCGTGCTGCCTCTGATCTTCGCGAACTCGCTCTTGGCCTTTCCGGGCACGATCCTGGCCTTTTGGAGGGGATCGTCCTTGTCGCTATGGTGGGAGCAGTTTACCGTCGGCGGAGTATACATTGTTCTGCTGGCACTTTTGATCTTTGGCTTTACCTTCTTCTATGCCAGCATCTCCTTCAATCCGCAGGACATCAGCAAGAACATGCAGCAGTACGGCGGCACTATCCCCGGCATCCGTCAGGGAAAGCCCACCACGGATTACCTCAGCCGCGTATCCCGTCGTTTGACGCTGTTCGGTGCCTTCTTCCTCGCTGCATTGGCCACGCTTCCCCAGCTCTTTAGCAAGGGCGTCGGCATGAACCTGCCTTTCGTGGGTTCCTCGCTCCTGATCGCCGTCAGTGTGGCCATCGAGACGACGCGCCAGCTTGAGTCCCAGATGCTCATGCGCCACTACAAGGGCTTCCTCTAAGATCGGAGGCAATTGGATGAAGGTCATGTTTTTAGGCCCTCCCGGGGCGGGCAAGGGTACCCAGGCACAACGGGTGTGTGCTCACTTGAACATTCCGCAGATCTCCACCGGAGACATCCTGCGAAAGGCCATCAAGGAGCAGACCAAGACCGGTCTGGAGGCCAAAGCGTTTATTGACGCCGGACAGCTGGTGCCGGACGAGGTGGTCATCGCCATCGTGCGCGAGCGCCTCGCCATGCCGGATTGTGCCCGCGGATACATCCTGGATGGATTCCCGCGTACCGTGCCCCAGGCTGAAGCGCTAGGTGCTTTCGCTACGCTGGATGCGGTGGTGAATATCGACGTGTCTGATGCCCAGTTGGTGGACCGCCTGTCGGGACGCCGCGTGTGCCTGCAGTGCGGCGGTACATACCACTCGAGCACCCTGAATCAACGGACTGACTGCGCGGCCTGCGGCCATGACCTTGTGCAGCGCGAGGATGACCGTCCGGAAACGGTGCTGAACCGCTTAGCGGTTTACCACAAACAAACAAAGCCCCTCATCGACTTTTATACCGCACAGGGCATTGTCAAGACCATTGATGGCACCCAAACGCCGGATGCATGTTTTGACACGATCTTGAGCGTACTGGGAGTATCGCGATGATCGGCATCAAGAATCCCGCGCAGCTACAAAAGATGCGCGAGGCGGGCGCCATGCTGCACGAGGTGCTCACCCAGGTGCGGGCCAAGATTGCCCCCGGGGTGACGACCAAACAGCTGGACACCTTCGCGGAACAGTTGATCCGTGGGCATGGCGCAGTTCCTTCCTTCCTGCACTACAACGGGTTTCCTGCCACTCTGTGTACGTCTGTGGACGACCAGGTGGTGCACGGGATCCCGGATGACAAGCCATTGCGCGAAGGCCAAATTCTCAGCGTTGACGGCGGGCTGGTGCTAGACGGCTGGCAAGCCGACAGCGCCTTTACTGCGGGGGTGGGCACCATCTCCCCAGCGGCGCAGCAGCTCATCGACGTGACGGAGCGAAGCTTTTTTCAAGGCATTGCCCATGCGCGAGAGGGTAGCCGCATCTGTGACATCGGCCAGGCGGTGGAAGCCTATGTGGAAGGATTCGGTCTCAAACCGGTGCGCGCTTTGTGTGGGCACGGCATTGGCCGCAATCTGCATGAGGATCCCGAGGTGCCCAATTATCTGGACCCTCGTCATCCGGTCCGGGTGCGCTTGCAGCCTGGTATGACCATCGCTGTGGAACCCATGATCGTCACCGGCGGTTGGCCGGTCTGTCAGTTGGACGACGGCTGGACGGTGGTTACCGAGGATGGGGGACTGTGTGCTCATTATGAGCACACCATTGCCATCCTGCCGGGGGGGCAGGATCCGGAGATATTGACATTGCCGGGCGTGACGCTGTCCCAGGCTTTGGCCGGGAGGTGGCAGCCATGACGAAACCCGCACTGTCCATTGAACCGGGACGTCTGGTGCTCTCCAAAGCCGGCAGGGATGCTGGGCGCCCCATGATCGTACTGCATGTAGAGGGTGAATACGCCACTGTGGCGGATGGACGCCTGCGCAAGCTGGCAAAACCCAAACGAAAAAAAATCCGGCATCTGGCCGCAAAACCGGTATGCGTCGACAGTATTCAGGAAAAACTAGCCAAATCAATGTTGATCCTGGACGCTGACATACGCGCCGCACTGGAAACTGTAGGGTACGGATCGCCGCACGCAACGTCGGAGGAGGGAGAAAAGATTGGCAAAGAGTGACAACATTGAAGTGGAAGGCGTTGTAGCGGAAGTACTGCCCAACGCGGTATTCCAGGTGGAACTCTCCAATGGGCACCGGGTCATGGCCCATATTTCCGGAAAGATGCGCATGAACTTCATCCGTATTTATCCGGGGGACAAAGTGACCGTGGAGCTCTCGCCCTATGACCTCACTCGCGGGCGGATCACCTGGCGCAGCAAAGCGTAGAGAAGATTTTGCTTGCCAAGTGGCACGTTTGTGCGCTATAATTTTCCGATTAGGAGGATTGCAATTATGAAAGTCAGGCCCTCTGTGAAGCCCATTTGCGAAAAGTGCAAGATCATCAAGCGCAAAGGCCGCGTCATGGTCATCTGCGAAAATCCCAAGCACAAGCAAAAGCAGGGCTAATCATGCTTGCAGGGCGCAGGAGCGCCCAATCTGTCCGTGACCGTTGTACGGCGGGACATCACATGCCGGAAGGATCGCTTGGGCGGCTGCGCAAGCTACGCTAGTGTTCCATGCGACTTCCCACACAGAAAGACCCATGGTACTGTCATGCTAGTGAACAATAGCTGGAGGTGCCTGTAACACATGGCACGTATTTCAGGCGTAG
>JAVBUS010000025.1:0-3715 GCA_031555125.1 Eubacteriales bacterium
GCCATCGATCCCGGCGGCCTCGTAAAGGGCAGGATCTATGGCGCTCATGGCAGCCAAATAAATGATGGAGTTCCAGCCCACTTCCTTCCACACATTGATGCCGCCTACCAGCCACCAAAAAAACCGGCCTTCCCCGAGGAAAAAGACCGGCGTCTTGACCAATCCCAGGGACAAAAGCACTTGGTTGATGATGCCATCGCTGGCCAGGGCGCTCTGGGCCAAGCCCACCACGATGACCCAGGATAAAAAGTGCGGCAGGTATGTCACGGTCTGCACCGTGCGCTTAAAGCGCACCACGCGGACCTCGTTGAGCATGACGGCCAGGCCGATGGAGGACACCATGCCGAAGACCAGGTTGATCACACTCATGGCCATGGTGTTGCGGATGGCCTGCAAAAATTCCGCCCGGCCAAAGAGCCATTGAAAGTTTTTGAACCCTACCCAGGTGTTTTGAAACAGCGGCACACTGGGCTTGTAGTTCATAAACGCGGTGATCCAGCCCCACAGGGGCGCGTAGTTGAACAACAGAATGTAACAGAGCATGGGCACGCTCATGAGCAGCAACTGCTTCTGCTGCCCCAGGGTGCGCCAGATGGAGCGCTTGCCGGGGGCGATGTGCCCGTGGGGCTGCGGGTGCAGCATGGCCACCACCTCTTTCTTATGGTATAAGCATCCGGCCGCGGCACAAGCCGCGGCCGGAGGGGCACAGTATTGGATTAGGGTAACACCGCACAAGGAGAGTAGTCGGCCACGCGAGAGATATTCGCGCGCTCGAGGAGCCTGCAGGAAGCCGTGGCAGCGCCGCGGCGACCGGAAGCGCGACACAGAGCAGCACGAAAAGATCCGCGTGGGCGACTGCTCGATTTGTGCGGTGTTGCCTTAGGTCGTGTTTCCAAAGGGGAGGAAGTGCAAGTTCCTACGATTTTCCGCCAGGTCAAGGAGTCGAAACGCGGTGTACTGGCGGTACGCCAAGTGCAGAAGCGACGTCGATATGGCGGAAAAGCCGCTGGGGATTGCGCTTCCGGAGTTTTGAATCACGCCCTAGGAAAGCTTGGCGTTGAGCTCCAGGATCAGATTGTGGATGAACTCCTCGTACTCCGCCTGACCGGCTCCCGACATGTTCTGGACGAACTCCTGCCATTTGGCGTCGAAATCGGCAGGGGCGGTCATTATGAGCTGCGGCAGATCCCGGGCCTGGATGTCCACCATCTGGGTAGAAATGTCCAGGATGTCCGGATAGGGGTTCAGGTCGATTTGCCACACGGGATAGTAGGGCTCATTGGCCGGCGCAGGACGGAAGAATTCCGCATAGGTGCGCTTGCCGTAGGCGGTCAGGAAGTCCTTGTCATACTGGCTCATCATCTCGAAGTACATCTCCGGCTGCAGGCCGGGATCCCAGGAATTCCCGTTGTCCATGGTTCCTTCCTTTTTGGGGGCGTTATAGAAGAACTGCTTGGCCTTGTTGGCGTTGACCCACACGGGATCCTCAGCGTTGGCCTTTTGCTCGGCGCTGCGCACATAGCGGCCATTGGCATCCACGCTGTAGTCCTCCCCCTCGATCCCCCAATGGAAGATGGTCTGCCAGCGGTCGTCCAACATGGCTTCCAGCATGGTCACCAGGCGCTCCGGCTCCTTGCAGTTGACGGAGATACCGAAGCCGCGGTTGACGTTGATGATGGCCCGATCCAGGTACTGCTCGGTGATGCTCTGGTCATACACCAGGGGCAGGCCCACGTACGTATCCTCGTACTTGCCTGCGGCAATCAAGGCGTCGGTGGCGTTTTGGAAGTTCCAGTATTGGTCAAACATGCCCAATACCCGGCCGCTGGACAGCTTAGCGATGTATTGGTCAAAGTTCTGCACAAAGGTATCCTGATCAATCAAGCCCTTGGCAAAGACCTCGTTAAGCTTTTGCCAATAAGGCTTTGCATAGTCCTTGTTATGAAACACGTCCACCCGGTAGTTATCGGCCCAGTCCACGAACACGCCACCATCGTTTGGATGACCCATCAGATGCTGCACGGGGTTGAGCAGGCAGAACCGGCGCCATCCGTCACACAGCACCTCGAACCCGCTGGTGGGCGCACCGTCGGCGGTGGTGGGGTTGGCTTCCTTATAGCGCAGGAGCAGATCAAAGTACTGGTCCGGGGTGGTGATGGTAGGATAGTTGTCCCAAGCCAACACCTTTTTCTGGATCCAGAAAGCCGGTCCGTTGCAGTAGTTGATGATCTGGTCATTGTAGATGCGGCCGTAGTTGGGCAGGACAAAAAGCTTGCCATCCACCTGGATGCGCTTAAAGTACGGCTCGTAATGCGCCCACAGGTTGGGCGTCTTCTCGGCGCTGATGTACGGCATCAGATCGACGAAAGCCCCCGCCTCGATGAGCTTTTCGGCGCTGTTGGAGCCGCAAAGCAGATCCGCGTAGTCTTGGCCCGCAATCTTGATGCCGATGGTCTCGTCCAAGTCGCCCGCCAGGAACTCGAACTCGAACTTGACGCCAAACTCTTCCTCGATCAGTTTGTAGATCTTGTTATCCGGTGTGGGTTGGTCATAGGGATCGCCGACAAACACCGTCACGGTCAGCGGCGCGGCCTGAGTCGCCAGGGAAACCGTTGGGACCAGTGAGCACAGCAGCATCAACATCAGCGACCAAGCAATCCATTTGGGCATGACAATACATCCTCCTCCGCATTGTGGGTCCGCACCAGCGGCGGACGCCTTCTGTCCTTACATTATCATGTGCGCGGAGGGCTGTCAAGAAAATCCAGGGCGCGGATTCCGTCAGGGGAAAAGCCGCGCTCAACCTTCGTCCACACGTTCCAGCACCATGGCAGTGCGCGCGGGACTGTCGATGCTGACGCCCAGCACAATCCCCTCGCCGGGCTGTGCGTCGTCCACCGTATCATGGGAGATGCGCCCTTGGCCGCCAAACCGGACCTCGTCGGTGTCAAAAATCACCCGATAGTGACCGGGCACCGCCACCGGCAAAAAGAACGCCGCCAAGGACTGGGTGGGATGGAAGTTGAACAGAAAGACCAGCCCAGCCTTTTCATAGGCCAGCAGCTTGCGAGGCTCCTCCTGCCATAGGTTGCGGGCGAAGGTAGCCTCCAGCACCCGGTGCGCACTGCAAAGGGCCAGCATGCCTTTGTCAAAGTCCCCCAGGAACCCATAGCGCAGTAAATCGTTGTCCGCCAGGCTCCACTGCCGTCTGGCGTGGTGGAAGCTCCAGCCGTTACCCTCCCGGGGGAAGTCGATCCACTCCGGATGGCCAAACTCGTTGCCCATAAAGTTCAGGTACCCGTCTCCGGCCAGGGTCAGGGTCACAAATCGAATCATCTTGTGCAAGGCCATCGCCCGGTCGATAACCAAGCTCTGGCTGGCTTTATCCATGTGCCAGTACATCTCTTGATCGGCCAGGCGGAACATCAGTGTCTTATCCCCTACCAGGGCCTGGTCGTGGGATTCAGCATAACCGATGTTCTTCTCTTGAGGACGGCGGGTGGTCAGTTCGTACCACATCTTTCCAATGTCCCATTGCTCGTCCGGGGTGTCTTTGATCATGCGGATCCAAAAGTCGGGCACCCCCATGGCCAGCCGATAGTCGAAGCCGATGCCCCCGGCACGGATGGGCAGGCACATGCCAGGCATACCGCTCATGTCCTCGCTGACGGTGACGGCCCCAGGGCGCACCTCCCGGATCAGATCGTTGGCCAAC
>JAVBUS010000007.1:0-6993 GCA_031555125.1 Eubacteriales bacterium
CGCGCCAACAGAATGCGGATCGCCCGCAGCGGCATGCCCCAGATTGGCGCGGTGGCACACTCGCTGCCGTCCTCGCCGATCATGTTGACGCTGCCGTCTTCACGGGAGCAGGGCACGTATATGTCCGGCGCGTCGATGAACAGGCCCTCCATAACCTCCAGGGCGGTGTCCGGATCCGCATAGCCCAGGGTCAGCATGTCGATGGCGGTTTCGCCCACCACCACCCGGGGATTCAATGCTTGCATGGCATCCCAGCGGTGGCGGTAAATGCCGGTGGGCGCAAGCACGTTCATGCGCAGGGTCTCGAAGTCCACCACCCAGCCCCGCCGCCATGCGTCCGGCCAGTCCCCTTCCAGCACCGGCGCGGTGCGATAAAAAGCGGCATCCTCTGCCAGGCGAAGTGCCAAGCAATCCCCGGCGGCGGCCAGAGCGGTGGCGGCGGTGATCCGCGCCTTTTTTTCGTTGACGGCCCGGGCCAGTACCAGGGTAAAGCTCTTTTCTTCTCCCGCGGCCAGGTTCAGCTCAAAGCGCAACGCGCCACAGACCGGCGCGGGCAGCAGCGTGGCACAGGGATCCCCGGACAACGTGGTCTCATTCCGTTGCCAAGCCCGTAGGGTGGCTTCATCCGGTGCCGTTACGCCCTGGTGGGGGGGCAGGCTGGAGGACAGACAGAACACGTCGCCATAGGCCAAGATTTTGGCGATCAGCGCTTCCTGAGCGTATCGGCAGGTGGCCTCATCAGATCCCCACCAGTGGCTGCCGTTCATGCCATAGCGCAGCTCCATATCCAAGCGCACAGGTTGCGGCGAGGAACCGCCGCGCATTTGCACACGCAGGGCCAGCGCATCCTCGTGCTGCAAGTACCAGCACAGCGAAAAGGTGACGCCCTGGATACAAAAATCATAGCTCATGGCGTTGGCGGTGTGGTAACGTGAGCACAGATCGATGCCTGCGGCATCAAAATCAGCGCGCTCGCACAGCAGCGTGTTGCCCACACGGATCGAGGGGAGCGCCAGACAGGCATAGTTGTTCACATGGCGCATCGTGCTCATGCCGTAGCCGCGAAGACCGCCGGTCCACAGCCCAAAACCCAGCGGTGGTACAGAGCGTACAATGCCCGAGGGATGGGTGCCTGTGTGGGTGGGCGTGCGCAAAAACCCGTAAGGCGTGTAGGAATCCGCCGGAAAAGAACGGGTACCCAATAGTGGCATGTATACCCCTCCCATTTTATATTTATACTACATATCATCGTACCGTAGGCCGGCGCCCAATAACAAGAGGAGATATCCTCAATAATAGCACGAAACAACGAAACTGCGCGGCTTAAATGATATATTTGGCATATATGGCCTAAATGATATATTGGGCATATTGACGATGTTGCATTAACTCAATATACTGAGTTTGTGTAAAAGAAACGAATTCTTTGTTGTTGGGGGAGATGCATGTGAAGGGCACCGATGCACTGTACCAACAGATTTATCAAAAGCTGCTGGAGGAGATCCATGCGGGCTTATATGCCGGGGGCAAGCAGTTGCCCACGGAGCTGGAGGTATCCAAACAGTATTACGTCAGCCGCATCACCAGCAAAAAGGCCCTGAACCTGCTGGCGCAAAACGGGCTCATCATTCGCATACCCGGCAAGGGCTCTTTTTTGAAGGCGGACTGCAAGCTGCCCACCATCGCCCGGTGCTGTCCGCGGGAGCTCAATACCATTGCCTTGGTCATGGGCGGATACGGTGCCTCCTATGGGTTGGATGTGGTTAACGGCGCTCTGGACAAGGCGGAGGAGTTGGGCTTACACCTGATCCTGAAGTCCACCGACAATGATCAGCGGCAGGAGGCCCGCATCCTGCGGTCCCTCATGGACTCCGGTGTGGCGGGTATCATCATGCAGCCTGCCCATGGCGAGCTGTACAGCGAAGACGTGCTCAACGCGGTGTATTCCAAATATCCCATCGTCATGATCGATCGCTCCATGCCGGGTATCGATGCGCCCTTTGTGGGGGTGGATAACTTTGCGCTGGGCCGCCAGGCCACCGCCCGGCTCATTCAGACCGGCCACCGGAACATTGCCTTGCTGGCTTTGGGCGACGAAAGCTCCTCTTCGCTAAAAGAGCGCATGCGGGGCTTTTTAGAAGCCTTTGTGGAGCATCGATTGCCCATGAAGCGGGAACTGTGGCGCACCCGCATCAGCGAGCACACCCAGGGTATGGGTCTTGGCCCTGCGGACCCCGCCGCTCACGAGGAACATGTCAAGATCATCGCCCGGCACCTGGAGCAACATCCCCAGATTACCGCGGTGTTCGCCACGGAGTACAGCGTGGCCCGGGCGGCCTGGGATGCCGTGCGGCGCATTGGCAGGCGCGTGCCCCAGGATATCTCCATTGTCTGCTTCGATTATGATACCGGCTATTTGGGTCAGCGCCGACTGTCCCACATCAAGCAGCCCCAACGGCAAATCGGCTGCTGCGCCGTGGAAGTATTGTATCAACTATTGCGGGGTGGCGCGGGGGTCAAGCTGCGCTACCTATTACCAGGCGAATGGGTGGAGGGCAATTCCGTAGCGTCTCCCTCCCGTCCGGAGCCCCTGCGCATCGCGTCCACCTAGCGGTCGCCAGTTTCGTGTCTGGATACAGCCATTGTGCTGTGACCTGTATTTTTTGTACCCAATTTTGAAGGAGGGATGGAACGTGGTGGATGTACAGGCGCGAAGGGCCATAAAAAAGCGAAATACCATTTCGCAAAACGCCATCGGTTGGCTGTTTGTGGCGCCGCCGGTGATCCTGTTCTTTTTGTTCACTCTGGTCCCCTTGGTGATGGCGGTGGTCTTCAGCTTTACCAGCTACGACATCATCAACGCGCCCAAGTTCATCGGCCTGAAAAACTTTCAGCGCATCGGTGGGGACGAGTTCTTTTGGCTGGCCATGCGCAACACGGCGACCTACACCCTGATGTACGTGCCCCTGGGTCTGATCCTTTCGCTCAGCGTAGCGCTGTTCCTAAACGCCAAGCGCAAGTTTGTGGGACTGTTCCGCACGCTGTTTTACCTGCCGGTGCTTTCTTCTGCGGTGGCAAACGCCACCATGTGGTTCTGGATTTACAACCCCAAGATGGGCCTGCTCAACGGGTTGCTGGCGGCCTTTGGCATTGTGGGGCCTTCCTGGCTCAACGATACCCGCACCGCCATGGTGGCCATTGTCATCATGAACCTGTGGGCCGGGTTTGCGGGCAACATGATGATCTTTTTGGCGGCCCTCAAGGGCGTGCCTTCCACTTATCACGAGGCGGCGGTCATCGACGGCGCCAGCCGGTGGCAGCGGTTCCGCTACATCACCGTGCCCGCCATCCAAAAGACCACCCTCTTTGTGTCCACCATGTTGGTCATCGGCACCTTCCAGGTGTTTGATGCGGCCTATGTGTTGACCCAAGGCGGGCCGGGCAATGCCACAATCACGGCGGTGTATAGCATCTATAACCGCGCATTTAAGGACCTAAAGATGGGCTACGCATCGGCGCAATCCCTGCTGTTGTTTGGGATCATCATGGTCTTTAGCGTGATCAACATGCGATTAAATCGTGACAAGACGATGTAGGGGAGGGCAAAAGATATGGTTGAATCCTCGCGGCAATCCGCCCAGTTTCGCCGGGTCGTCTGGTACGTCAGCGGATGCCTGATCGCGGTGACCACAGTGTTTCCCTTTTTGTGGATGCTTGCCACCTCTTTCAAGGGTACCACGGAAATTTACGCCCGTCCGCTCAGCTTGATCCCGGCGGAGGCCAGTTGGCAAAACTATAGCGATGTGTTCGCTACCGTTCCATTTCTACATTACTTCGGAAACTCTTTTTACTTGGCTGCCATGGGCGTGCTTACCAACGTTTTTCTGGGTGCTCTGGCAGGGTACGCCTTTGCCAAGCTGCGCTTTAAGGGGCGCAAGATCCTCTTCTCCATGCTGCTGGCATCCATGATGCTGCCCGGCATCGTCACGTTGGTGCCCCAGTTTGTGGTGCTGCGCAAGCTGCCCTTTGCCGGGGGCAACAACTGGCTGGGGGTCGGCGGAAAGGGGCTAATTAACAGCTTTTGGGCCATCATCCTACCCGGGGCGGTAGGGGCCTACGCCATCTTTTTCATGAAGCAGTTCTTCGAGACCCTGCCCAACGAGCTGGCGGAGGCGGCACGGATCGACGGCTGCAGCGAGTTTCGCATCTTTTGGAACGTGTATTTGCCCCTCATCGTTCCGGCGGCGCTGACCCTGGGCATCCTCACTTTCCAGGGTGGGTGGAACAACTTTATGTGGCCGCTCATCGTGCTCAATGACCCAAACAAGTACACCATCCAGATCGGCCTATCCCTGTTCCGCAACAACTATTCTACCAACTATGGCGCTATGATGGCCGGCACCGTCATCGCCACCTTGCCGGTGCTGCTGTTCTTCTTGTTCGCGCAGCGGTATTTCATAGAGGGTATTGCCCTAAGCGGCAGTAAATCATAACCCTACAATCAAAAGGAGGAGACTGGGGATGAAAAGGACAATTGCCTTGTTGGTTGCGTTGCTCATGGTGGTGCTGATGGTGCCAACCGGAGCCATGGCGGAACCCACCGAATTGGTCATGTGGGGCGGCTGGAGCGGCGACTCTATCACGCAGTTCACCGAGATGCTGGATGCGTATAACGCCTCCCAAACCGACGTGCACATCACCTACCAGTACATTGAGGGCATGGAGCAAAAGCTGCTCACCGCCATCGCGGGGGGCGAGACCTGCGACGTGGTGTTGTGGGACCGGTTCAACACCTCCACCTATGCCCCCAAGAACGCCTTGCTGGCCTTGGACGACATGGTGGCCGAGGACAAGGTGGACCTGGGCGCCTTCTTCGCGCCCACCGTGGATGAGCTCACCTATGACGGTAAGCTCTACGGCCTGCCCACTATGGTGGATGCTCGCGTCATCTTCTGCAACATCGACCTGCTGCAGGAGGCGGGGGTGGACTACACCAAGATCCTCACCTGGGACGACCTGCACGCGGCCTCCGTGGCCACTACCAAGCGCGATGCCAGCGGCGTCATGACCCAATCCGGTTTCGTGATGAACGATGTGGGTCTGTTCAGCGCGTACCTGGCCCAGGCGGGCGGAAAACTTATCGACGACAGCACCACCCCGGCCACCTGCGCTTTCAACAGCGAGGCGGGTCTGGCTGTGCTCAACTACTGGGATTTGATGCTCAACAAGGACAAGATTTACGAGACCGGCTTTAACGAGTCCTTCAATGGCCAGGCCTTCATCGCGGGCAAGGCGGCCATGATGGTGTCCGGTCCCTGGGATCTGAATAAGGCGCTGGAAGCCAAGATTAACCTGGGCATCATTGCGTGTCCCGCCGGCCCCGGCGGCACCAGCGCTACGGGTCTGGGCGGCTTCGGCCTGGCCATCCCGGCACTGGCCGCGCACCCCCGTGAGGCCATGAACTTTATCGAGTGGTGGGCTTGCGACGCTCAGAACAGCCTGTTGTTCACCAAGATCAACGGCTACCTGCCCGCCAACATGGAAGCGGCCAAGGATCCCTACATCGCGGACAATCCCCATCTCAGCGCCATTTTCAAGGCCTTTGAATTTGGTCGCATCCGTCCCAAGACCCTGGGATACGCCTCCATGGAGGGCCAGGCGATGACCCCGCAATGGCAGCTGTTCCTGGCCGGTGAGATCAGCGCCCAGGAAGCCCTGGATACCGCGGAGCGCCAAGGCAACACCGTGCTGGCCGAGGCGGCGGACGATTTCTAAGACCCACTCAGTCCCCGGGGCTGCCTGCCGTCGTCGGCAGCCCCGCATTGATTTTTGTAGGAGGATGCTATGGATGCACAGCAATTGCGCCAGGGCGCGCAGCGGGCGCAACAGGCACTGAGAGATACCTTTTGGGACCCCCGGGATGGAATTTTTCGCCACCGGATCCCCCTTTGTCAGGAAGAACCCTTTGTTTATTGGTGGCATGCCCACGCCATCGATGCACTGCTGGACGCCCACTTGCGTACGGGGGAGGCGGCACCCCTGACCCTAGCCAAGCAGGAATTGGCGGGCGTGATGGCGAAAAATGGCGGACAACTGCTGCACAACTGGTATGACGACATGGAATGGATGGCCCTGGCGTTGTTGCGTATGTGGCGCATCGACGGCTTGGAGGAAACCAAGAATCAGGTCTATGCACTCTGGCGAGACATTCAGACCGCCTGGAACGAGCACATGGGCGGCGGGCTGGCCTGGCGCAAGGATCAGCTGGATTACAAAAATACACCAGCCAACGCACCGGCAGCCATCCTGGCGCTGCGCCTTCATCGCTATTTTGGCGATGAGGAGGCCCTGGCATGGGGCCGACGCATTTTCTGCTGGAATCGTGACAACCTGATGGATTTGTCCACCGGGTACGTGTGGGATGGCATGAACCGCCTGGGCGATGGGAAGATCGACTACGACTGGGCGTTCACATACTGTCAGGGCACCATGATCGGGGCTGCGGTGGAACTGTACCGCATCACCGGCGAGCGGGAGCACCTGACGCTGGCGCTGCGCATTGCACAGGAATCCCAGCGGCGGTTTTGCACCTTGCCCGGCGGCGTGATGCCCAAGGAAGGTGAGGACGATTGCGGGCTCTTCCGGGGCATCTTCTTCCGCTACCTGGTGGAGCTGATCCGCGAAGTGCCGGATCAGGACTTCTTGCGGCACATGATCCTAGACAATGCCCGGGCCGTGTTGACCCAGGGCATGGGCCAGACCGGCATCATAGGCGCTCATTGGACCCAACAACCCGGGCAGCGGGTGGACCTGGCCCAGCACCACAGCGGCATCATGTTGCTGGAGATGGCGATCCTGGAACAGGACATCCCTTGATCCGACGACGGAAAAGAGGCAATACATGAGCAAGAACGGCAAACCGGTATACTTGGTGTGCAACGCGCACCTGGATCCCATGTGGCTGTGGCCGTGGCAGGAAGGATGTGCCGAGGC
>JAVBUS010000059.1:0-6957 GCA_031555125.1 Eubacteriales bacterium
ACACGTTCGGATCGAAGAAGGGGGCCTGCAAAAAGGCCGCCGGGAACAGGATCTCGTTGTTATAGGGTGAGTAAAAGGCGTTGACGGTTTGGGGGGGGATCTCCCACTGGGTACGATCATACGGCTTGGTCAAGGACTCCCGGATGTGCTGCTCCCAGCACCGTTCCAGGTCCTCGAACGCCACCATCAGATTGCCGCCCTCTTTGTAGGGCGTAAAGGTAAAGTCCGCAAAGGGATCTACGTAATTGTCGGAGTAGCCGATCTTGTAGGCGATGTTGTCCAGTTTGAGCAAAGCTTTTTCTTTCGTGGCTTCGCTCATCCAGTCACAGGCACGGACCCGCTCCTTGTACACACCGACGATGTGCTCAGCGATCTCCGTGACCTCTTTACGGGCGTCGGAGGTAAAGAAAAACTGCACGTACAGATCCCCCATCGCATGGGGAAAGAAGGACTCCGCCAGCTGATAGGCTTCCGATTCAATCCCCGATCCCTCATAGCCGTACAGCGCGTACTGAAAATCCGTGGCTGCTTCCGCCATGGGCGTATGCAGATTGGCGCTCTGTTGCGCCAGGGTCCGCGCCATCATGAAGCTCTTAATCTTGAGCAGGTTTTCCTGGGTCAGCAGGTCGTCGAGCAGATCGAAATAGGGCGGACAGCCCACCATCACCTCGGTATCCGCAGTGACCGGCACCCCGGTGTCCCGGAAAAACCCCATGATATCCAGCGTCTTCACACGCTCTTCCATTTGGCGAAACAGCATTCTGTTCAGGAGCAAGCGAACATCCTCGGCCTCTTCTGTGCTGTACGTCACCGCAGCGATGCGCTGCTCGATCTCGATGGCATCCGCAGCGTAGCGCTCGGCTTCCTGCCGACTGGCACCGGTGATCCGGAACAGCTCGCCATAGTAAATGCGCAACGCCGCCAACTCGGCGCTCTCGCCGTGTGTCGTATCGTAATAGCTTTTGTCCCCCAGCGTCAGGCTGCCGTAGCTTAGGTTCAGGATCATCCGGTCCGAGTCCGCGGGGTCCTGGGACGAATCGTAATATAAAAAGGTGTTGGCCACCGGATACAGCTTGACCATGGCAGGCAAAATGTCCTGAACGCTGCGAATGCCCTCGATGGCGTTGAGGTATGGCCGAATGGGATCAAGGCCCAGCTTGTCCCGATATTTCATATCCAACGCCATCCGGTACAGCGCCAGCATGTGGCCCACGGCATCGTCCCTTTTGTCCCGTTCCATCAAGAGGGCGGTATCCATCATCATAAAGTTGGACTGGGTCACCGCCATCTGCAGATCATAGATGCTGCCGATGATGCCAAGCTGCGTCGGTACCTCATTGCTGTTCAGCCAGTCCCCGTTTACATGCTGATAGAAGTTTTCTTGGGCGGTGGCAATCTGTTCGCCCTGGGATACTGTAGGCAGCGCAAAGCAACATAACAACAGTGCCATCCAGGACGCCAGGATGCGGCGACCGACATGCAAACTTTTCATGAGTAGCTTCTCCTTGTCATTTGATGCGCCCATTATACCATGAATAAAAAGGAATGTCTTGCATCCGTGCAAAAAGGGCCTCTCGCATGACGAGAAGCCCAATTACCGGTCAACCTTGCGCGGATTCAGCACTGCCAGGACGCGCCGATGGCACCCAAGCCCAAGTGAATGGCCAGCACCGGACCCACGGATTGAATGCTGATCTCGCAGGCATGAATCCGGCGCAGTTTACGGGCAAGGGTTTCTGCCGCCCCCCGTTGTGACACATAATGCACCAGGATGCGCTTGGCGCCCTCCGGCACGCTTTGGACGATCTCCTGGTACTGGTTCGCGCTGCCACGGGCCACTGCCCCTGCCACCACGGTTCCATCCTTGCAATAAAAGATCGGGCGCAGATTCAGCACGGTGCTCACGGATTGCCGCACGAAGCCCAGACGACCGCTGCGGCGCAGGGCGGTCATGTCGTCCACCGACAAAACGATACCCACATGCTCCCGCAATGCCTCCAGCTCATCGGCGGCTTCCGAGATAGACTTGTTCTGGGCAGACAATGCCACGGCATGTTCCACCAGAAAACGCATGCCCCCCACCGTGGACAGGGAATCCACCACCAGGATGTGGTCCGGGCCGCATTCTTTGGCCGCCATGACAGCGCTGCTATAGGTGCCCGACAGGCGCGAGGAAATGGTGACGCATAGAATGTCCATCCCCTTGCGGCGCAACTCATTAAAGGCGCTCATAAAAGTGCTCACCGATACCTGGGCAGTGTGCTGCTCGGTGCCATTGGCCAGCAGATCCAAGTAGCGCCCGTTCTCGTCCAGGTATCCCTCGGAACAGGACATGCTGCCCACAGTATACAGCATGGGTAGTACGCGCACCTGTAGCTGCGTTGCCTCCTGCCGCGTGAAGTAGACGGTACTGTCGGTGACTACGGCAAACATACGCTGTCTCCTCCCCCGATTTTGCGATAGCGCCCATAGCGCCGATCCAGCAATTCCCGCATAGGCAACCTGGCCAGTTCGCCGAAGGTCCCGTTCAGTTCCCGGCCCAGGAGTTCGGCGGCTTTATCAAAATCCTCGTCGGGTATAATTCGCTCGACGACGCCCAGGCAACGGAGCTCCGTAGCGGTGAGCTTGAGACACTTGGCGGCTTCCTCGGCCTTTGCGGCATCCTTCCATAAGATACTGGCGCAACCCTCCGGCGAGATCACGGAGTACACGGCCCGGGATAGCATCCATACCTGATCAGCCACCGCCAGCGCCAGTGCGCCGCCGCTGCCCCCTTCGCCGATGAGCACCGACAGCACCGGGGTGCGCAGGGTCATCATCTCCATCAGGTTCTCCGCAATGGCCTGGCCCTGGCCCCGTTGCTCCGCACCGATGCCGCAATAAGCCCCGGCGGTATCCACCAGGCACAGCACGGGACGGCCAAACTTCTCCGCCTGTTTCATCAGCCGCAATGCCTTGCGGTACCCTTCCGGATGGGCGGAGCCAAAGTTGCGCCGCACGCGTTCCTTGGTATCGGCACCCTTTTCCAGCGCGATGACCGTCACGGGACGTCCGCCCAGTCGGCCCACGCCGCCCACCACCGCCGGATCATCTCCATAGCGGCGATCTCCATGGAACTCCACAAAGTCCTGAATCAGGCGATCGATATAGAAGCGGCCCGTGGCGCGGTCCGTGGCGCGGGCTGCGCGCACATGATCTATGGCTTGCATGCGCTGTCCCTACCTTCCTGGTGCAGTGTCAGCAACTGCACCAACATCGGGCGCAACGACGCCCGGGGCACGATGGCATCCACAAAACCGTTTTCCAGCAAGAACTCGGCACGCTGAAAGCCTTGGGGCAACTTTTGCTTGATGGTCTGCTCAATGACCCGCGGCCCGGCAAAGGCGATGAGCGCCCCGGGCTCGGCCAGGATGATGTCGGCCTCCATAGCAAAACTTGCGGTAACGCCGCCGGTGGTCGGATCGGTGAGCACCGCGATATACAGTCCCCCCGCATCGCTGTGACGCTTGACCGCGCCGCTGGTCTTGGCCATTTGCATCAGGGATAGGATCCCTTCCTGCATGCGGGCGCCGCCTGACACCGTGCACCCCACCACCGGGAGCCGCTGCTCCGCAGCGTACTCAAAGGCCCTGGTGATCTTTTCACCCACGACCCGCCCCATGCTGCCCATCATAAAGCCTGGCTCCATCACAAACAAAAAACAAGGGACACCGCCGATCTGCGCCCATCCGGTGACCACGGCCTCCCGCTCACCGCTCTCGGCCTCCGCCGCGTGCAGTTTGCCTTGATAGGCCGGAAAGTCCAGCGGGTTATCGGAGCGCATCTGGGCGTCTAACTCGCGAAATGTCCCGACATCGCACAGGCTGGCGATGCGCTGTCGGGCACTCATACGAAAATGATGACCGCAGCGCTTGCACATGTACTGGCTCTCCGCCAGTTCGTCCCGCACCAGCATGGCTTTGCATGCCGGGCAATGAAGGTACAGATTGTCCGGTACAGAAGGAGCCGTCATCATGTCATAGGTCTCGACGCCTTCCAGCACGTTGTTTGCCTTTTTAAAAATGCCCTTGGGCAGCATAGCTTCCCCTCCCTCTGTCAGGGTTCAATCAGCCCTGCCTTTTCCAGCAGATCGGTAAAATAATCGCCGCTGACAAAATCCTGCGCTTGCAGAATCTCCACCTGCAGTTGCGCGTTGTGGTCGATGCCTTCAATAACCAGCTCGCCCAGGGCGGCCTGCATCTTACGAATGGCCTCTTCCCGGGTTCGGGCGCGGACGATGAGCTTGCCGATCATGGAATCATAGAAGGGCGGCACCGTGTAGTCCTGATAGATCGCCGTGTCAAACCGCACCCAGGGACCGCCTGGTACATGCAGCAGAGAGATCCTTCCGCAACTGGGGCGAAAATCAAGCGCGGGGTTTTCCGCGTTGATGCGGCACTCGATGGCATGGCCCTGAATCCGCACATCCTGTTGGACAAAACTCAGGGGGATCCCCGCTGCGATGCGGATCTGCCACTTCACCAAATCGATGTCGGTGACCAACTCGGTCACCGGGTGCTCCACCTGCAAGCGGGTGTTCATCTCCATAAAGTAGAATGCGCCCTGGGCATCCATCAGGAACTCAATGGTGCCCGCGTTGGTGTAGTTGGCAGCTTTTGCCGCCTTGGCTGCCGCCTCCATCATTCGCACACGGGTGGCTGCATCCACAGAAGGCGAGGGGCTTTCCTCCAACAGCTTTTGCTTTTTGCGCTGCACCGAGCATTCCCGCTCGCCCAGGCACACCACGTTGCCCTGCTGATCGCACAGCAGCTGCACTTCGATATGGCGGGTTGGGGAGAGATACTTTTCGATGTATACGCCGCCGTCACCAAAGGCCAACTCGGCCTCGCTGGAGGCGCTTTGGTACGCGGGGATAAACTCCTCCAGGCTGTTCACCATGCGGATGCCCCGGCCACCGCCTCCTGCCCGGGCCTTGATCAATAGCGGAAAGCCGATCTTGCTCGCCGCCGCTTGGGCGGCGGCCATGTCGTCCACAGCGTCCAGGCCCGGAATCACCGGCACACCGGCTTCCCGCATGGTGCGCTTGGCCGCGTCCTTGTCGCCCAGTTTGGCAATGACCTCTGCAGACGGGCCGATGAAACTGATGTTGCATTGCTCACACATCTTGGCGAAGCGTGGATTTTCCGACAAAAAGCCGTACCCAGGGTGGATGGCCTGTGCGCCCACCCCCACGGCCGCCGACAGGATGGCCTCCATGTTCAGGTAGCTGTCCCGTGCCATAGCCGGGCCGATACAAATGCTCTCGTCGGCCAGACTGACGTGAAGTGCGTTGCTGTCGGCCTGGGAGTACACCGCCACCGATGTGATGCCCATCTCCCGGCAGGCACGGATGATGCGCACGGCGATCTCGCCCCGGTTAGCGATCAGTATTTTAGAAAACAAGCTACGCCTCCGCATCCTCCACCAGGGCAAAGGCAAACTGTGCCCGGACACATAGCGCGCCGTCCACGGAGCCTTCACCACTGGCGAAAATGAAGTTTTGAAATGTACGATCGATGCCGCACACAAAGGTGATGGTCTCCCCCGGAACCACCTTGCGCTTGAACTCGGCGTTTTTAATGGAAACAAAGTAGGGCGTACGCGTGGTATGGGTCATCACGCAGCAGGTCTGCGCCATCATTTCGCACAGGATGACCCCCGGCACCACCGGATTGCCGGGAAAATGGCCTTGCACATAGAACGCATCAGGCAGGATGTGGCACGTGCCGACAGCCTTCCCATCGTCCCGCAGATCCACCGCGTCCAGCAGCAGCATAGGCTCCCGGTGCGGCATGTAAGCCTTGAGCGCCTCTCTATCCATCGCGCACACTCCTAAAACAGCTTGAACAGCACTTGCGAGAACTCCACAACCTGGCCGTTGGCCACGCAGATATCGGCGATCTCCCCGTCGGTCTCCGCCACGATTTCGTTGAGCAGCTTCATGGCTTCGATGATGCAGAGCACGTCGCCCTTTTTCACCCGGTCGCCGCGCTGCACAAAGGGCTTCGCATCCGGCGATGCGGCGGCATAGAACACGCCCACCATGGGCGCGGTCACTTCCTTGAGCCGGTTAAAGTCCGATGGCCGCTCCTCGGTCTGCACCGCGGGCACGGGTGCTGCGGCGGCTTGGTGAACGGTCGTCTCTTGCATCGGCAAGACGGCTTGCACCTGCATGGCCTGCATTGCTTGCCGCTCCAGGCGAATCTTTAATTCCCCTTCGCACACCTCCAGGGCGGATAGGCCGTTCTTGGCCACGATCTCCGCCAGGGTGCTAATATGTTCCATATTCATGCCATCACCTCTTTAACGCCAAGCAGGCGTTGTGCCCACCGAATCCAAGGGAAATGGAGAGCGCCACATCGGCCTGCAGGGCGCGCGCTTTGTTGGGCGTATAGTCCAGGTCACAATCCGGATCGGGCTCGGCATAGCCGATGGTGGGCGGCAGCACGCCATGTTGCAACGCCAGCATGCTGGCAATGGCCTCGGCGCCGCCCGCCGCGCCCAGCATGTGTCCGGTCATAGATTTGGTGGAGCTGATATGGGCGTCCTGCGCTCGGTTTTCCAGTGCCCGCTTGATGGCAAGGGTCTCTCCCTTATCATTGAGGGGAGTGGATGTGCCGTGGGCGTTGATGTATATGCTGGATGCATCCCATGCGCTTGCCTCATCCATGGCGGCACGTATGGCTCCGGCAGCCCCGATGCCCTCGGGATGGGGCGCAGTAATATGGTGCGCGTCGCAGGTGTGGCCATAGCCCACCACCTCGCCATAGATGCGGGCGCCCCGGGCAACCGCGTGATCATAGGCCTCCAGCACCATAACCCCCGCCCCTTCTCCCATGACGAACCCATCCCGGCGCTTGTCGAAAGGCACGCAAGCCGTGGCGGGATCATTGCGGGATGTCAGGGCCATGCAGTTGG
>JAVBUS010000174.1:0-9978 GCA_031555125.1 Eubacteriales bacterium
CTCCTCCTTGACCATGCCCCCCGCCAGCATCTCCGCTAGGCCATAGATGCTGGTCAGCGGCGTCTTGAGCTCGTGGGACACATTGGCGGAAAACTCCCGGCGCAGCTTTTCCGCCTTGCCCTTTTCCGTCATGTCCACAAACAGGATCATAGCCCCGCGGTCGGTCACCGGGCTGCAGTACACGCGGTACTCCCCTGCCCCTTGGGCCATGGTCATCTCCCCGCCTTGCCCTGCCAACGCGCCGCGCACACAGGCCAGCAAATCCACATCCCGCAGCAACTCCAGCACGTTTCTGCCCGCCTTGTCCTCCGCGATGCCCAGCACGCGCAAAATGCTGCGGTTGGCAGAGAGGATGATGCCCTGGCTGTTGACCAATACAATGCCCTCCCGCACGTTGTCCATGATGGCATCGATAGTATCCGACCGATGCTGCAAATCGGACAGCTGCTCCTCGATGCGCTGCTGCTGGGTACCGATGGTCCGGGCAAAGGGGGCCAGTTCGTCATAGGGAACCGTCATCCCCTTTTGTAGGTCCACCCCATTGATGGGCGCGATAATCCGTTTCGTCAGCCGCCCTGCCGCGCCATAACCCAACAGCAGCATCAATAGCACCACGCCGATGACCACCGGCACCCCTTTGGCCACGGTACCCAAAACGCTGCTGGTGGTACGGGCCAGTCGCAGCACCGCCCCGTCGGCCAAACGAACGGCACAGTAGTAGGTTTCCTGCCCCAGCGCGTCGGAGTGGCGTCGGCTTTCCCCCACGCTCATGGCCAGCGCCTGCCGCACCTCCTGGCGATCCAGATGATTGGGCAACCCCGCCGCTGCCACAGCGGTGTCATACCGCACGACACCCTCCGCGTCAATCAGCGTGTAGCGGACGTCCTGACCGGTCATGGGCAGCCGGAGCATCTCGATCTGGGTCACTGTTTTGCCCAGAAACGCCTCGGCCCGCTGGCGCAGATCAGCGCGGATGGCATCGGTATATTGCTGATAGAACACCCAGCACAACAGCACGGAGGCCAGCACCACGCTCATGGTTACCACCAGCATGATGCTGGCGAATATGCGTCTTCTCACGGTTTCTCCTCCAGCTTGTAGCCCACATTGCGCACCGTCTTGATCATGCCGCCGCAAGACCCTAGCTTTTGACGCAGGGCCTTGATATGCATATCCACCGTGCGGCTCTCCCCGCTATAATCGAACCCCCACACCTGCGCCAGCAACTGGTCCCGGGTCAGCACAATGCCATGGTTGACCATCAGGCAATGCAACAGCTCAAACTCCTTGTATGTCAGGGCGACCTCTTGACCCTGAGCCACCACGCTCCGGCGATCCGCCCGCAGGGTCACCGCCCCTGCGGACAGGGCCTTATCGCCCTGGACCTCCCGCTGACACCGGCGCAGTACCGCCTTCACCCGGGAGATCACCTCCAACACCGAAAAGGGCTTGGCGATGTAATCGTCCGCGCCCAAATCCAGCCCCCGGATCCGATCCAGTTCAGAGCCCTTGGCGGTCATCATGATCACGGGGATGTCCTTGGTCTTTTCGCCGCGCTTGAGTCGTTGCAGGATGGTCATGCCGTCCTCCCCCGGCAGCATGATGTCCAGCAGCACCAGGGACGTTCCGCCCTTCTCCAACCGCTCAAAAAGGCCCCCGCCCCCGGAGAACCCCTCCGCCTGAAACCCTGCCGCCGACAGCGCGTAGAGCACCATGTCCCGGATGCTGTCGTCGTCTTCCACATACAGTATGTGCGGCACGGCGTACCCTCCTACAATACCTGTCGGTTCTTGTGCTTGCCGGTGATGGAAAAGATCACCCACTCCGCCAGGTTGACGGCATGGTCGCCGATTCGTTCATAATACTTGGCGATCTGCATCAGGTCAAAGGCCTGCTCCCCGCAGTCGGCGTTCTTGTGCACCAGGGCGATCAGGTCGCGCTTTACCGTCAGGTACAGATCGTCCACCACGTCATCGTGGGCGATCACCGCCTGGGCTAACGCCAGATCCTTCTTGACAAATGCATCGATGCTCTGCTGCACCATGCGGATAGTGGCCGCCGCCATTTGCGGGATATGCTCCAGCTCCTTTATGTACTCCTGCTTGCTCAAGTACACGCACAGTTCGCTGATATCCGCCGCCTGGTCGCCGATGCGTTCCATGTCGGTGATCATCTTCAGCGCCGTGGACACCTGGCGCAGATCCCGGGCCACCGGCTGCTGATGCAGCAGCAGCTTCAGGCACAGACCCTCGATCTCCTTTTCCTTTTCATCGATGACATCATCGTTGGCCATGACGGTTTGGGCCAGGAGGGTGTCGTGCTGTTCCAGCGCACGGGTGGCCTTGGCGATGGCCTGCTCCACCAGTGCGCCCATCTCGATCAGACTACCGTTAAGCTGCGCCAGCTGTTCGTCGAAGCGACTGCGCATCATCCAAACCTCCCTGTGATGTAATCCTCGGTGCGCCGATCCTGGGGCATGGCGAACAGCGCCTCCGTAACGTCATACTCCACCACCTCGCCGTGCAAAAAAAAGGCGGTCTTATCACTGATGCGAGTGGCCTGCTGCATGTTGTGGGTCACGATGATTATACTATACTTTTTTCGCAGCGTCAGCAACAGCTCCTCCACCTTGCCTGTGGAGATGGGATCCAGGGCACTGGTGGGTTCGTCCATCAGCAGCACCTCCGGCGCCACAGCCAGCGCCCGGGCAATGCACAGGCGTTGCTGCTGCCCGCCGGAAAGACCCAGAGCGTTCTTCTTCAGCCTGTCCTTAACCTCTTCCCAGATGGCCGCACGCCGGAGGGACTGCTCCACGATCTCGTCCAGTTCCAAGCGGGAGCGGATCCCGTGGGTACGGGGACCAAAGGCAATGTTGTCATAAATGCTCATGGGAAACGGATTGGGCTTTTGGAACACCATGCCCACCCGCTTGCGCAGCAGATTGATGTCCATCCCCCCATACACCGACTCCCCAAACAGTTCCACGGTGCCCTGGATCCTGCAGCCCTCCACCAGGTCGTTCATGCGATTGAGGGTTTTGAGCAGCGTGCTTTTGCCGCAACCCGAGGGGCCAATAAAGGCGGTAATCATCCCTTGTTCCAGATCCATATTCACATTTTTTAGCGCCTGAAAGTCTCCATAGAACAGATTCAGGCCGCGGATCTCCATGCAGTTCATGCCTTGCCTCCTAGCCGCTTGGCGATCTGTGCCGAAGCCATGTTGATCAACACCACCACAATCAGCAGCACCACCGCCGTGGCGTACCCTTCCTGGGTATGCAGCCCCTCGCTGGATAGCGCGTACATATGTACCGACAGCGTACGGGCCGATTGGTCCAATCCGGTAGGGATCTTGGCCACCGTGCCCGCCGTATAGATCAGCGCCGCAGTCTCGCCCACGATGCGCCCCACGGCTAAGATCACCCCGGCCAAAATCCCCGGCATGGCTGAAGGCAGTACGATGCGGAACACCGTTCGCAGCTTGCCCGCGCCCAAGCCAAAGGCCCCTTCCCGGTAGGGATCGGGCACCGACTTAAGGGCCTCCTCACTGCTTCGCATGATCAGGGGCAGGATCATAATGGCCAGGGTAAAAGCGCCCGCCAATACAGAAAATCCCCAACCCAGAAATGTGACAAAAAACAGCAATCCAAACAGCCCGTACACGATGGAGGGGATCCCCGACAGGGTCTCGGTCGTCACACGCACCAGCGCCACAGCCTTGTTGCCGCGTTTTGCATACTCCACCAGATAAATGGCGGCAAACACGCCCAGGGGCACCGCCAGGATCAGGGACACCAACGTGATGAGAAGGGTGGAAACCAGCGCCGGCATCAGGGATACGTTGTCGCTATTGTACACCCATGCAAACAAGTGCGGCTTTAGGTGCGGTAAGCCCTTGACCAGGATGAACCCCACAATGAACAGCAGCGTACCCACCGTCAGCGCCGCCGCCGCCCAGGTCAGCACCGCCATCACGCGCTCAGAAAACGTATTCCTCCCGCCCATTATCGCATCCTCCTCTTCAATGCGGAAAAGCAGCCGTTGATCAGCAGGATGAACACAAACAGCACCACGCCGGTGGCAATCAGCACCTCCCGATGCAGATCCGCCGCATAGCCCATTTCGATGACGATGTTCGCGGTCAGCGTGCGCACGCCCCGCAACAGGGAGATAGGCATTCGCGCTTGATTGCCCGCCACCATGATCACCGCCATGGTTTCCCCGATAGCGCGACCAATACCCAACACCACCGCAGCCATGATGCCCGACTTTGCCGCAGGCAGCACCACCCGGAACACGCTGCGGTAGTGTCCTGCCCCCAGCGCCAGCGCCCCTTCGTAATAAGTCTCCGGCACGGCGCGGAGTGCCGTTTGGGCAATGCCGATGATGGTAGGCAGGATCATGATGCCAAGCAGGATACAGGCCGAAAGAATGCTGTTGCGAAAGAGGGGCACGATGGCCGCCATGCCAAAGAACCCATATACCACCGACGGAATCCCCGCCAGCAAATCCACCCCGGGCTTTAGCACACGGTACAACCCCTTGGGGCATACCTTGGCCATGAACACCGCTGTCAGGATGCCAATGGGTACACCGATGACGGCGGCCCCCGCCGTCACATACAAACTCCCCACGATCATGGGCAGGATGCCAAACGCCGGCGGCATGTCGGTGGGCGACCACTCCTTGCCGAACAGAAAGGCGAAAAGGCCGATCTTTCCAACAGCCGGCAAACCGTTCGCCAGCAGAAACAAGCAGATCAGCCCAACCGCCACGATAGAAGCGAGCGCCGCTGCGAAAAACACGGCGCTCATGATGCGTTCGCGATGCTTGATCATTGGATCACTTCACGCCACAGGTACGCTTCGCCGGTGAAGACCAGGCGTACCTGCTCCTTCGTTAGGCTGATAGCAGGGTTGTCGTTGTGCACGATCACCGCCAAACCATCCAGCGCGATCTGGGTCGCGGTCAACTGCGCCAGCTCGCTCTCCTTCAACGCCCGGCTGGCCATGCCGATGTCGCAGGTGCCATCTATGGCTGCGGTCATGCCTGCGGAGGAATCATTGGTTTGCAACTCGATGTCCGCCTCGGTGTTCAGTGCTTTGTACGCCTCCACCAGCTTTTCCATCAGCGGCGACACGGATGACGAACCGGCGATGACCAGCTTGCCCTTAGGACGATCCCCGGCATATGCGGGCGCATCTGTCACCACGGCGATGTAGCTCTTGCTCGCCACCGCCTGACCTTCGGCGGAGAGCATGAAAGCGATAAAGTCCTTAGCCAAACCGGTGGGTTCACCCTTGGTGGCGATGGTAAAGGGGCGGGATACCGGATAGGTACCGTTCATCACGTTCTCCGCCGTTGCGTCCACGCCTTCGATCTTTAGGGCCTTCACCGTATCGTTGAGGGAGCCCAGGGAGATGTAGCCGATGGCGTACGGATCGGCGGCGACGTTGGTCATCAGCACGTCGGTCTGCTTGGCGATGACGGCTTCCTTTGTGGTCATGTCCTTCTTGCTGCCGTCGTCCTTTTGAACCAGGATGCCGAACATCTCCACAAAGGCACCGCGGGTACCGGATCCGTCTTCCCGGGAGACCACACTGATCTCATTGTCAGGCCTGAAGCTCGATGTCGCCCCCGCGCAACCGGCCAACATGGACACCCCCAGCGCCATTGCCAGAAGCCCGCTCATATATTTCCGCATATTTTTCCTCCCCTTCTCTTTTACAGCCTTATCATAGCGCCGCCATGTATATTGAAACCGCCAACTGGTGTAAAGATTGTGTAAAGTTATGATTGAACCCCACGCTTTCCACTGTATAATAAAGTCATACTTTCATCGCACGCACAAAGGATGGTGCCCATCATGAACCGATTTGATCAAGTGGCGAAGGGGTATGACACAGACCGCCGCAAAGCTCGTTCCCAGGCCATCGCCGCCATGTTGCGCCAGCGCATTCCCACCGATCGCCCGGCGGATGGCATGGAGTTCGGCTGCGGCACGGGACTGGTGGGTTTTTCGTTGGCGTCGGCGCTTTCATCCTTGCTATTCGTCGATTCCTCCGCTGGGATGATCGACGAGGTGAACAAAAAAATCGCCCGGCAAAACGATCCGTCCCTGCGGGCGCTTTGCTGCGATTTCATGAAGACCGTCCCCACCGGCCTTGAGGTCGATGTGATTTTTTCCGTGCTGGTTCTGCACCACATTGGGGACACCGCCCACGCACTGTCCATGCTGTACCGTGTGCTTCGCCCCGGCGGCCACTTGCTGTTGGTGGATTTGGACACAGACGATGGTGGCTTTCATGCCGGGGATCCCGGATTTGCCGGTCCCCATGGCTTTGATCGCGACGCGCTGACCACCCTGGCCACGGCAGCAGGATTCTCTCGCGCCACCTGTGACACCTGTTACCAAAGCACCAAGCCGGCAGCGGGGCGGGAGCATCCTTATTCCCTTTTCCTGCTGGACGCCATGAGGTAGCCTTTATGAACACGTATCGGCGCATCTTCATCATCGGCCCCGTGGGCAGCGGCAAAAGCACCCTGGGGCGACGGATCCAAAAAGACTATGGCTTTGCCTACCAAGAGTTGGACAGCGTCATCTACACGCCCTATGAAGGCTCCCCCACCGGCAACCGCAAGCGCCCGGAAGAGGAGCAGCAGCGCTTGCTTGCCGAAGCCATGTCCCAGGACAAATGGGTGATGGAGGATGCCGGGCGTCTCTGTTTTGAACCCGCATGGCAGCAAGCCGACGTCATCCTGCTCCTGGATATGCCTTCGCTTCTGCGCAAGCGGCACATCCTGTCCCGTTGGATCAAGCAGCGGTTGGGCCTGGAGCCTTGCGGCTATCGGCCCACCCTGCGGATGCTGGGGATGATGTTCCGCTGGACCAAGCAGTACAACGTCGGCAAAAGCCCCTCCTGGGAGCGCATGGCACCCTATCTGCACAAGATGATCGTCCTGCATAACCAGCGGGAAGTGGAACGCTTCATCGCCCAATACCTGGACGGATGAGCAAACAGCCGCTGCGTCAAACGCAGCGACCGTTGTGCATCGGATGCAACCCCTTGTGTAGCGCGTGACTGCGCCTACTTGCCGATGACGACCCCGGCATTGATCGGACCCTGGGCCAACTGGTCCTTTACGATCTGGACGACCAGCGCCTCTCGCCCCAGTACCTTCACGCGATCCTGCATACGTTCGTCGATGCGGATTTTCAACTCCCAGGGATGCGGCTCGTTTCCGCATCGGGTGGTGTCCTCGTCGGACGCCATGGCTGCCGTACACAGAACCGCCACCATCATCATGGCTACCAGGATCATGGACAAAATCTTCTTCATGCTTTCTTCCTCCATCTTTTTGTGTTGTGTTGGGTTCGGGCGTCAGTGGGTGTTGCATCCGGGATGATGTCAGTATAGCCGTCCCCAGCGCACCTGACCATAAAGTTTCGGCTCATCTTTTCAGCGAATGATTTAGCCCAAACTTAATGGACATCCCTGCCGGTTCAGCGTATCGTGTACCTAGCGAATCGTTCTGCCCCGCGACCGTCCACGAAAAGGAGGAGGTACCGATGCACGATCCAAAAACAGCACATAGCGCCCTGGCTGCAGATTGACCGTAACAACCGGCCGCTTTACGTCGCCGATGACGAAAGGCTTGCCTGCGTTTATCGGCCCAAAGTCGACAACCGACAAGGGAAGGAGACAGCTATATGAAGAATCTGCCGGGTATATTGCGGCAGCCCCGCCGTATGCGCGTACTCCAGGCTGTGCACGATCCCAATCAGCGCATCGCGCTGGATCAGGCAAAACAAACGAGCACCCCATTGGACAAGCGACACATCCTGCATCTTTTGCAGGCAGGGCCGCTGGATCAATGGGATGCCCAGCTGTATCAAGTAGCATGGTTTGACGAGATCCTGTCCGGCCCCGGCACGTTGGTCAAGCCGCAGGTCGAACCCAGCGCCGACTACCCCGGCTGGTTCCCTGTGGACATCGTGCTGCCGGGGCAAGGCCAGCCGAAAATGCTGCACGGCGAAGGTTACTTCGACGGCACAAACGATCCCTACATCTGGCTGCGGTGCCAAAAGGACGGATGGGTGCAGTTCCGCTTGCACAAAGAAAGCGCGCCCGGCGCGCAATGCAAGCTGACCTCGATCTATCGGCCTAAGTTTGACTGACGATGTTGATGCCGTACTTTTCCAGCACTTCGTTGCGAACCTCGTTGGCGTGGGTGTAGTTTTCCACCAGCCGCAGGGCGTAGTATGCTTGCCGGAACAGCTCCGTGCAGGGATCTGGATTGCCCATCTCACACAGGCAACACGCCTGGTTGAACACAATAAAGGGCAACAGATCCACCGCCCCGTTGCGGCTGCAAAATCGCCGCGTGGTTTCGCACAGGGGTAGCGCGTCGTTGAATCGCTTGGCCTCGATCAGGTACTTGGTCAGGTTGTACACGATCATGGGATAGGTCCGGGCCTTCTCCTTTTCGTCCACATACGTCTTGTCCAGCCGATCCTTAAGCTGGAGCAGGATGTCAATGGCCTGCTCCAACATGCCTTGATCATAATACAGGATCGCGATCATGTTAATGGCCACGATCTCCTCGTGGGTCAAGAACAGATCCCCGATTCGATCCAACTGAAACTTGGGGATGGTGATCTGCAGCGCCTGTAGCAGCAAGGCCAAGGCCTGGTCCAAATCCTGCCGCTCATGCAGCAGCACGGCGGCCTTGGAGCTGAGTAACAGCTGCAGATTAAACTCCTTTGCGAAAAAGCGGTCGCCCTCCAGCTGAGCGATTAGCCCCCGGGCCTTGGGAAAATCAAAATTCGCAATGGCCAGTTTGAGTTCCTCGGTCTTTTCAAAAGCAGCGTACTCGTCATCAGCATAAAACGTGCAGAAAAAGTTGTCCGCGCTGTAGCCCAGGCGCTGCATCAGTGCCTCGAAGTGCTCCTTGCGCGGCGACTGCACGCCGTTTTCGATCTTGGACAGCGTCACGGTGGAACAAATGCCGTCCGACAGATCCTCTTGGGTCAGTTTTTTGTATTCACGCAGACGCCTTAGCACGTGTCCGATCGCGTAGGTCGCCATCGCTGCGCCCTCCTTCGTACAGGTCGTGCAAGCGATCACTTTCGTTTACCGGGCTGTGATATACGCCCGGTACCCCATCCATACCAGCCACACATAGCAGATGGTCTTGGGGATCATCAGCATACCCAGGGCCGGGATGGTATCGGCCCACAGCACCACCGGCGTATAAAAGGCAAAGGACAACAGCACCGCCAGCCATGCCCAGCGGAAGAACGCGTCCTTCGCCCGTTGGGCTTCATGGTGCCAAATTCCCATCATGAGCACCCCCAACAGCAGGAAGGGGATGTTGCGATAGATGCCCCAAATCAGGGGCGCATCGGCATCCAACCAGCGGTTTTGGGGGAACAGACACAACGCGATGCGAATCGCTGCCAAGGCATACACCGCCCAGGTCAGCGCACCGCGGGCAGGCTTTTGATACCGCATGCACCACACGTGATACAGCAGCACATAAAACACCGTCATGGTGATGGATGTCACCAGCTTGCCGAATCCCAGCGCCGCCGTGCTCGCCGCCATGGTATCGGTGAGCAGCCCATAGATGCGTGGGACCAGATGAAACGCATCGCCACAGCCCAACACCAGTGCCGCGATGCCAAACAGCTTGCGCTGACCATTGTCTGCCCCGCGTACCAGCCGAACGCCCAGGAAAATAACCGCTACCAAATACGCCACGCTAAAGATTGGTTCCATAATCCGGGCCAATCCAAACACCTCTTCTCGGTTACTGTCATACTCGTATCAGCCCAAGTATACGTCCGCATCGCGCACAATGTCAAGGACGGCCCCGCGCACCGCGAAGCCGTCCCGCTGCATCCTTGATCGAAAGGTGTTACGCCGCCTTTTGCCTCGGCTTTACATACCGCGCCACCTGCACCCCAATCTCGTAC
>JAVBUS010000182.1:0-4106 GCA_031555125.1 Eubacteriales bacterium
CGAGCACGGGGCCTTCGCGTTACGTGCAGCGCTGCGGTGTTCGTACCCAAGCCCTTTACGCCCTTTCAGTGGGTGCCCCAGGATACCATGGCGGAGATCCAGCGAAAACAACAGTACTTGCGTCAGCAACTGGCCAAGATCAAGGGGGTCACCTTCAATTGGCACGAGCCTTCCCTGTCCTATTTGGAGGCCTGCTTTGCCCGGGGGGATCGCCGATTGTCCGAGGTACTGCTGCGGGCTTGGGAACTGGGTTGCCGGTATGATGGCTGGAGTGATCACTACAAGCATGACTTGTGGATGCAAGCCTTTGAGGATTGCGGTCTTTCGCCGGAATTCTATGCCCATCGCCAGCGCGAGGAAGGCGAACTGCTACCTTGGGCTTTCATCGATGCAGGGGTGACACAGGGGTTCTTGTGGCGTGAGTATCAGCGTTCTCTTTGTGCCCAGGTAACACCGGATTGCCGCAAGGGCTGCCAGGGTTGCGGCCTGCAACGCCCGGCGTTTGAGGGGGTGTGTGCGCTATGAGATTACTGCTTCAGTTTCAAAAGGGTGAGGCGGTGCGACACCTGGGCCATCTGGATCTTCAGCGCGCTATGCAGCGTGCCTTGCGCCGTAGCGGGTTGCCGGTTCGCTATTCCCAGGGGTTTCATCCGCACATGCTCACCGCCTTTGCTTCCGCTCTGTCCATGGGCGTATCCAGCGAGGCTGAAATTGTAGATGTGACGCTGGAATCGCCGGTGACCGCCGAAGAGGGCCTGCAGCGCATGCAGGGCGTGTTGCCGGACGCGCTGGCCGTTCGAGGCGTGCGGTTGGTGGAGGATATGCACCCTGGCCTTATGGGCCGACTAAAGCAGGCAAGTTATGACGCTTGGTTGTCGGGCGCAGACTTGGTGGCTTGGAAAGGTGCTATCGATTCCTTTTTGGCTGAAAACGAGGTGCTTGCCTTGCGCAAAAGCAAGAGCGGCGAGAAGCTGGTCAATATTCGCCCCATGGCCCATGCCATCATTGCGGAGCCCGATCAGGACCGGGTAAAGCTGCGATTGCGACTGTCCTTGGAAGAGGTGGCCACCCTCAAACCAGAGCTGCTCATCCACACCCTGGCACAACGGGCGCAGTTACCGGTGCCAGACATTCGGCTGCATCGCACCGGCCTATTTGGCTTTGGCGCGGACGGAAACCCGGTGCCGCTCATGGACCTGTAATACTGCCCTTCATTATGATAGGACGCATATCTCGCGGATCTATTGCCGACTGTCGTTGTAGCGGCTCAGGCAGCGAGCTTGCCGGCTACGCCACCTTCGGGCTCCTAGCCAGGCGGCAAAACCCTGGCGATCTATTGCGCGAAATCAAACGAGGCCGAGTATAAGGAGCAGTATGGAACATAGGATCGTGGTGGATACACGAGGGGCGCGCCCTTTGATTGCTTGTGTGGAAGCGGGGGAAGTGTGCGAAGTCTTCCACTGCGATGGCGATATGAACGCCCTTCGACCAGGCGCTTTGTTTGTGGGACGAGTGGTCCAGTGCCTAACCGGCATAGAAGCTGCCTTTGTGGATATCGGGTTATCCCGTCACGCGTTTCTGCCGTATCACGACGTATGGTGCATTCCCCGGGTAGGCGATCAGCTGATCGTGGCGATTGCCAAGATGCCGCTGTCGGACAAGGGAGCGCGGGTGACGCAGCGGATTGATCTGACAGGCCATCGTCTTGTACTGAAGCCCGGTGATGTGGGCGTAGGCGTATCAGGAAAGATTGAGGATGTCGCGGAACGTGCCCGCCTAAAGGAGGTCGCCCTGCGCATCTGTCCGGAAGGTTACGGCTTACTGCTGCGGACAGCTGCGGCACATGCTGATGAAGATGCGTTGCACGCGGAGGCGGAAACTCTGGTTGCCCACTGGGAACTGCAGGTGCATGTCGCGCAGCATGCGTTCAAACCGCAACCGTTGACCTCGGGTGGGACCCAAGGGGCCGAACTGGTCACCGCGGTGCGGGATTTGATGCGCCGGCCCGTTGCCGACGTTGTGGTGGATGATGCTGTGTTGGCTCAGCGGTTGAAGGAAGCGGGGATCGTAACACCGGTAACACTTTACACTGGGGAGCTGACCCTTTCCGTGGTGCATGGGCTTCAAGCGGCACTGGCGGCCGCGAAGCAGCGCAAGCTTTGGTTGCCTTGTGGCGGTTTTATCGTGTGGGATCGCTGCGAGGCCATGACCGTGGTGGACGTAAACTCCGGCAAGTACGTGGGACATTGGAGCTTAGAGGAGACCGCCTTGCTTGTGAACCTGGAAGCGGCTCATGCCATCGCCGTGCAACTGCGACAACGCGACATCGGGGGCATTGTGGTGATCGACTTTATCGATATGATGGACGTTGCCAGCAAAGAGACGTTGTTGACGGCGATGCGGCAAGCATTTGCGGCGGATGCGGGAGAGCCCTGTATCGTTGGCGGTATTAGCGCACTGGGACTGGTGCAACTTACGCGTAGAAAGGTCCGAGGGGAAGAAACGAGATGAGAGAGAGCAGCGCTGTGGTGATCAGTAACGAAGAGCGGCAGGCTCAGCGGGAACGCATGCGAGAGGTAGCGCGGCATGTATTGCACATCGGCCATCCGCGCACCTATTGGATCGTGACGTACGGCTGCCAAATGAACGCGCACGATAGCGAGAATCTGGCAGGTATGCTGCGTGAAATGGGACTGACGGAGGCCGGGACGCGCAACGATGCCGACTTTATCCTATACAACACGTGCTGTATCCGCGACAATGCGGAGCGGCGCGCCCTGGGCAATGTCACTTGGCTGAAGGAACTGAAAAGGCAGCGGCCGGGTCTGGTGATCGGGGTGTGCGGCTGCATGATGCAGCAGCAGGGGATGGCGGACAAGATACTCAAACAGTATCCCTTTGTAGATATTGCCTTTGGTACCCACAATCTGTACCGCTTTCCGGAGCTTTTTGCGGATATGCTGGCCACCAAGCGTCGGGTGGTATCGGTGGAGCAGGATACGTCGGGGCGTATTGCAGAGGATCTGCCTGTGGCCCGCGTGACGCCGCACTTTGCGTACATCAATATCATGTACGGCTGCAATAACTTTTGCACCTACTGCATCGTACCGTATGTCCGTGGGCGGGAGAGATCCCGAGACGCGGAGCATATTCTGGCGGAAGCCCGCGCATTATTTGACCAGGGTGTGCAGGAGATCATGTTGCTGGGGCAGAACGTCAATTCCTATGGCAAGGATCTGGGCGCGAAGGCTCTTCAGTTTCCGGCCTTGCTGGCGGCATTGGATGGAGTCGGTATTCCGCGCATCCGCTTTATGACCTCCCACCCCAAGGACTTGTCCGATGCGCTCATCGATACCATGGCGAGCAGCAAACACATTTGTCACGCGCTGCACTTACCGGTGCAGTCCGGCAGCGATGCGGTGCTCAAGGCCATGGGACGGGGCTACACGCGGGCGGCGTACTTGGAGCGGGTGACGGCATTACGTGCCCGGATCCCGGATATCGCGTTATCCACGGATCTGATTGTTGCCTTCCCTGGCGAGACGGACCAGGATTTTGAAGATACCCTGTCCCTGGTGGAGGCGGTACAATATGATGCTGCCTACACATTCATCTATTCGCCCCGGGCGGGTACCCGCGCCGCAGAGATGGCCGGACGCATCGACGACAAGGTGGCTTCCGAGCGGATCGAGCGGCTTATTGCGCTACAGCGGAGCATAACGGCCAGGCGCAACGCAGCCTATGTTGGGCAAACCCAGGCTGTGCTTGTGGAGGAACATGCAAAGCGGGATGCACATCAGGTGGCCGGGAAGACCGAGTACGGCGTTACCGTGAACTTTACCGCAGAATCCGCTTTGATCGGTAGGATTGTGCCGGTAAAAATCACCTCTGCGGCAGAAACCACACTCAGGGGCGAACGTTGCGACGCATAACCATACAGCCATAGCAAGGAGAAAGTACAATGCACGATGTATTCCAAAAGGCCAGCGCATTGGGCGAAGCCATTCAACAGTCCGAAGAATACCGTACCATGCGTGAGGCGGAGGATGCCGCCATGCGGGATCCGGACACTGCCCAGGTCATGAGCGACTACATGGGGGAGCGCA
>JAVBUS010000073.1:0-7469 GCA_031555125.1 Eubacteriales bacterium
AGCGCGTGTTGCAAAGCTCCGAAGGGGCTATATCCAGCGGCGCTGCCACGGCTTTCTACAGGCTCCTCGAGCAGCGCGAAAATCTCTCGCGTGGCCAACGACTCTCCTTTGTGCGGTGTTACCCTAGATGAGCACAAAGGCGATGGCCGCAGCCGCCAAGGCGTGCGTGACACGGGCCGCCAGCAGCACCCAAAAGCGCACCTTGCATGCCGACAGAAAGCCCATGTTCTGGGCCAATATCGACAAACC
Organism: Eubacteriales bacterium; assembly: GCA_031555125.1. Lineage (GTDB taxonomy): Bacteria > Bacillota > Clostridia > Christensenellales > Aristaeellaceae > WQXF01. Next base: position 250 of record JAVBUS010000073.1, read on the forward strand.
ACCGAAGGATACCACGGCGGCCAGGCTTGCGGCCTGTGCACGTGGGGGCAGACCCAAGGCCGCCACATCCGCCGCGCCCCCTGCCATTTCCAGCACGCTGTGGAGCACTGCATGCACCGGGGACGACAGGTACGGCAACACGCACCCAACCATGCGGGCGGCCACAGTGAACAGCAGAATGCATCCGCCAACGGATAACATGGCCAGTGCCGCCCCTGACAGCACCTCGCTCAGGGGCGTTTTTTTATGGCTATGAATAGACTGAGCCGCAGGTTGGGAGGGCGACCGCAGCAGCCACCGGCCCAATAAGCCAACCAGGGCCGCGCCGCCCCAATGAGCCCCCAACAGCACCCAGCCCAAGCGAGGGTCCCCCGTCCACAAGGACACGGTGCCCAGCAGAAACATGGGGCTTACCGTGCCGGTGAGGCAGGCAAATCGCTCCGCTGCCCTGGACGCAATGCCGGGCTGGGTGGCGATGAGACGTGCACCGGTGGGGGAACCGCCCAACAAGGCCAACACCACCAACGGCGCGCCGGAGGCGGCAAGCAGCTGGGCGCAGACCATGTATGGGAACAGGGCGGGCAATACCGCCGTGCTCCAGATGCGCAGGCCCAACAGCGCGGCGTCCACGCTTTGGGCGGGATACAGGATCATGCAGGCCAGCAACAGACCGGCGGCGATGGCGATCATGTAAAACACCCCTCCGCCCAGTGTACGCGGGAGGGGTGTCGCTTAGTATTTCTGGGGTGCGTTCAGGCCTTTGGCATGCGCACCGGCGAGCGCCGATAATCCATCCCGGCCGACCGGGCGGCGGGGGCGGAAGCACCCAGCGCCCACAGGTCGGTGGCCCGGATGTCCAGGGCCATACAGGGGTCGTGGGCCAGGGGGCTCCCCGCCAGTTTGGTGACGATGGGCAAGGCCCCTTCCTGTCGCCAGCGGCGGATAAGCGGCGTGGCGCTGTGGCGAAAACCCAGCAGGCGACCATATGGGGGCACCGGCGTGGCATCGGCTTGTGCCCGGGTGATGCCCAACAGGGCGGCGCACAGGATCCGGGAAAGCCGCGCATAGGTGTACCGCTTGCACTTGGCCCGGGCCAACAAATCGGTCCGGGTGCCGGAGAGTCGCGCAGCCTGGGCGATGCGATCCTGGATCCCCTCGCTGACGTCGCACAGGGCCGACAGGGTGTCCGTGGAAGTGCTGCGCAACAGAGCCAACAGGGGGATGTCCAGCGCGGTGGGAACGTGCAGCGCACCTTGCGCATGGGCCAGGGTCAGCAGGTCAAAGGCCCCGGCGGGCATGGCTTGGCGGAGGGATGACCACTGGCCTTGAGCCACGGCGATCCGGATGGCCGTAGCAGAGGCCATGGGCGACAAGGCCGCGTCGTGATAGCCCGCGCCGGATCGGGGGATCAGGATGGGGGTCATGGTGCTGCCCGCAGTGTGCAGCGCCCGCAAGTAGCAAAGGGCCAGCGCACAGTTGGGTTGTTTGAGTAGGGCGGTATCGAAAGCGGCGGGCAGCGCGGCGGTCAGGGCCAGCATCCGCGCTTGGGGGTGGGGGACGCCTTGGGCCAGCGCGTCCCGCAAGGTCTCTCGAAACGGCGGGGGCTCTTGAGCAAGAATCTGTGCCGCCTGGGTCAGGCGGGGCAGATCGTCTACCTCGCATCCAAATGCCAGGGCATCGGCACCCAATGCGTGCAGCATGGATACGCCGCCCCACGCAAACTGCTCCGCAGGGCGCACTGCGAACAGCGTGGGCAACTCCAGCACCACATCGGCCCCCGCCTCCAGCGCCATCTGTGCCCGTTGCCACTTATCCAGCAGTGCGGGTTCGCCCCGCTGGGTAAAGTGACCGCTCATGATACACACCACCACATCGGCTTCCGCCCGTATACGGGCCTGCTGCAAATGATAGGCGTGGCCGTTGTGAAAAGGGTTGTATTCGCAAATAATGCCGCAGATGCGCACGTTTTTTCCTCCAAGTGGCGCGATGTTCGGGAAATTCGTTTTTTCCCGCGCAAATCGCTTTTCAAACCCGGCGAAATCCTGTATAATGAGATGGGCCTTTCATAGTCCAGTTCTTCGCATGCTTTGCCGGGCGCACACGGTGCCCATGGCAGGGCATGTTCTTCGCTAGTGTATCATGTTGAGGAGGATTTGCATATGGGATTGATGGAACAAATTCTGGCCAAGGCCAAAGGCAATCGCAAGCACATTGTTTTGCCGGAAGGTGCTGAGGAGCGCACGGTTCAGGCCGCTGCCAAGGTGGCGGAGCAGGGGATCGCCCAGGTAACGCTGGTGGGGGACACTCAGGCCATCTTTAAGCAAGCCGCCGCCTTGGGCACCCACCTGAAGGGTGTGGACATCCAGGATCCCGCTACCAGTGCCAAAACCGCGGCCTATGCCAAGTCTTTGTACGAGATTCGCAAGGACAAGGGCATGACCGAACAGCAGGCTGCCGACTTGGTTGCCGGCAATACGCTATACTTTGCTACCATGATGCTCAAATCCGGCGATGCCGACGGCATGGTGGCCGGTGCCATCAATACCACCGGCGACGTGCTGCGGCCCGCCCTGCAGATCATCAAGACCGCGCCGGGCATCAAGGTGGTCTCCTCCTGCTTCCTGATGGATTGCCCCAACAAGCAGTACGGCCAGGACGGCGTGTTGGTGTTTGCCGATTGTGCTGTGATCCCCAACCCCACTGCCGAGGAACTGGCCGCCATCGCCATCTCCTCCGCCCAGACCGGCAAGGCCTTGGCAGGCATGGATCCCAAGGTGGCCATGTTGTCCTTCTCCACCAAGGGCTCCGCCAAGCACGAGCTGGTGGATAAGGTCCAGGAGGCTACCCGCTTGGCCCAAGCCGCCGCGCCGAAGCTGATGATCGACGGCGAGCTCCAGGCCGATGCCGCGCTGGTGGCTTCGGTCGGCAAGCTCAAGAGCCCCGGAAGTCAGGTGGCCGGGCAGGCCAACGTGTTGGTTTTCCCGGATCTGCAGGCCGGCAATATCGGCTACAAACTGGTGCAGCGCTTGGCGGGTGCCGAGGCCATAGGCCCCATCATCCAGGGCTTGGCAAAGCCGGTCAACGACCTGTCCCGAGGCTGTTCGGTGGAAGATATCGTTTCGGTGGTGGCCATCGCCGCTGTGCAAGCAGGCGCACAAGCATAAAGCAACACGCCCACGGGCGAGAGGAGCATCATACATGAATGTTTTGGTCATCAACGCCGGTTCATCTTCGCTAAAGTATCAACTGATCAGCATCCACAACGAGTCGGTGCTGGCAAAGGGCCAAGTGGAGCGCATCGGCATCCCCGGCACGCTGCTGGTGCAAAAGGCCAACGGCAGGGAATACCGCCTGGAGAAGGACATGGGCAATCACGTGGAGTCCATTAAGGCGGTGTTGGCTGCCCTGACCGATGGGGAGTACGGCGCGGTGGGCAGCATGTCGGAGATTGCCGCTGTGGGACATCGGGTGGTGCATGGCGGTGAGCAGTTCAAACAGTCGGTGCGTATTGACGACGCCGTGATGGCTGCCATTCGGGCCAATGTGCCCCTGGCACCGCTGCATAATCCGGCCAACATCATGGGCATTGAGGCTTGTCAGGCCGTCATGCCGAACACGCCCATGGTGGCGGTGTTCGATACCGCCTTTCATCAGACCATGCCTGAGCGCGCCTATCTTTACGCGCTGCCCTACGATTACTATACCCGGCTGAAGATTCGCCGCTATGGGTTCCACGGCACCAGTCATCGCTACGTAGCTTCCTTGGTACCCGGTCTCCTGGGTCGCCCTGCCGATCAGCTCAAGTTTGTGGTCTGCCACCTGGGCAACGGCTCCTCCTTGTCAGCCATCGATGGCGGTAAGTCCGTGGACACTACCATGGGCCTGACGCCTCTGGAGGGCTTGGTCATGGGCACCCGTTGTGGCGACATCGACCCGGCCATCATCCAGTTTATTATGGAACGCGAGAATCTGGATATCGACGGCGCGATGAATGTGCTCAATAAGCAGTCCGGCGTGTACGGTCTATCGGGTCTCACCAGTGACATGCGGGATATCACCACTGCTGCGGAAAACGGTGATGCCACTGCCCGCCGGGCCCTGGATGTGTTCGACTATCGCGTGCGCAAGTACATCGGCGCTTACGCAGCGGCAATGGGTGGTCTGGATGCAATCGTGTTCACCGCCGGCATCGGCGAGAACGATCACTTGGCCCGTGCCCGCGTCGTGGAGGGGCTACAGTTCCTGGGTGTCAAAATGGAGCACAGCAAGAACTTCCGCGGCGCGGTAGGGGATCTCTCCACGGCCGATAGCCGGGTCAAGATCCTGGTGGTGCCCACCGACGAAGAGATGGCCATCGCCCGGGATACCAAGGAGATTATCGGACTGTAATGCGCCCTCAGCCCGCGCATGCTTCCGTGGGAAAAAGCCTTGACAGATCCGGCATGCTCGCCTATAATAGCAATTGGTCGTTTTTTGAGGTGAGGACATGCTGCTGGATGTATCGAAGGCGCTTGCGGCGCAGGGTGAAGAAATTTCATTCACCACTGCACAGGATTTTACGCCTGCGGAATGGGACGGGGAACCGCTTCGCTTTTTGATGCCGGTCACTGTGGGCGGCGTATACGTGGCGATGAAGGACAGCGTGTGGATACGCGCCCGCGTGTCTACCCGTGTCGGCATTGCTTGCGCCAACTGCTTGGAGCCTGCCCAGTGTGACGTGAGCGCAAAGTTGGATGCCTGCTTTGTCCGTCAGCCGGATCCGGAGGATCCTGATCTGTTCACCTTTGAAGGGCACTCCTTGTGCCTGGACGATGCGGCTTTGGGGGCGCTGTGGCTAGAGATGCCGCTGCGAATCCTGTGTGGGCCGGATTGCAAGGGATTGTGTCCCACTTGCGGCGTAAACCGCAACCAAACCGAGTGTGCATGCCAGAAGGAAGCGTCGGCAAACCCCTTTTCGGCATTGGCAACCTTGCTGAATCAGGACGAGGAGGTGTAATCATGGCCCTTCCAAAAGGAAAAGTATCCAAAGCGCGTGGCCGTAAGCGCCGTACGCACTGGAAGCTGACCGCGCCGGGGATCGTCAAGTGCCCGCGTTGCCAGCAGATGAAGCTGAGCCACCGTGTCTGCAAACATTGCGGTTACTACGATGGCAAGCAAGTCATCGTCATGGAAGATGCAACCACGGAAAAGCAGGCCAAATAACTGCTACAAGACAAACGCCTGTCGCAATCGCGGCAGGCGTTGTTTTTGTGCAGGGAGAAGGCGCCGGGGCATACCTACGCCTCCTCTATCAGATAGACCAGGGACTGCTCGGCGGCCATCGTACCCAGGGAAAGGCCGAAAGCCATCAGTACCTCGCCGGTAGTGTGGCTGGCCTGTTGTGTATCCAGGCAAGTCACGCGATACCCTCGTGCAGAAACCAGGTTGTTGGGACGGATGCCGTGGGTGCCTGGGGTCAGGCAAAACACAAAGATCAGCGCCTTATTTGCGCCGGCCATGGTGTATTGAAAGGCGTACAGCGGGCGGTCCACGGGAAAAAACGTGCCCCGGGTCAGGTCGGAGACGATGCCGTCCTTAATAAAGGGGCGGGCAACTTCGCGATAGAAGGCGATTTGCCGGGCAAACAGTGTCCTGGTGTCCCTGTCCAGCTCAGCCAGCCGATGGGACAGACCCATCCAACCCAGCATGCCGGCCCGCAGATGAAAGATGCGCTGGGCATCGCTATATTGCGGATCCCCGGGCACAAAACCGGGAAAGGGCGGTTGGCCCTGGGCGTTGGGCTTGGTGTGGGACCACACCCATTGCAGGCATCGTGCGGGCGGCGCAAAGGTAAACGCGCCGCTCAAGACCCGCAGCTTGTGCTGGGTTTCGTCGATGTCGGACAGAAAGGAGCAATGGGTGTGCTGCAGGATACCGTGATCGAACCGCTGGCCGCCGGAAGCGCAGTTCTCCAGCAGCACGCTGGGGTGCCGGGCGTGGAGCCGGTCCAGCACCGCGTAATAGCCCTGGTAATGGGCGATCAGCCCATCGGCGGCGCCATGGCCGTGGTCCGTGCAGTTGCAACCTTGCCAGGGCTCGGCGTTGAAGTCCAGCTTGATCCAATCCAGGCCGTACACCGTGATCAGCCGATCCAGGGTCTGGTACGCCCAACGTTGCACGCTGGGGTTGCCAAAGCACAGATACCCGAGAGGTTCCCCGTCTCGCTCCGCGACGTAGGCAGGCTGACGCTTGGCTAATTTGGCACGCTTGCCTACGGCCTCGATCTCACACCATAGCCCGAATCGCATGCCCTTCTCGTGTACCGCGTCGGACAGGGCGCGGATGCCGGAGGGGAACTTGTCGGTATTCACATGGTCCCAATCACCGCGCACATCAAACCAATGCTCGGTATCGCCGTACCAGCCCGCGTCCAGCACCACTGCCTCAATGCCCAGGGCCGCGGCGGCGTCCACATTGCGCAGAAATACGGCCTCGTTAATCAGGTCGTCCTCGTAGCACCACCATGGGTTCCACTCCACGGGCAGCTGGCGGGCGATGGGGCTCTGTGGGCCGAATGCCTTGACCCACTGGCCGAACAGATACGAGACCTCGTCAATGGTGCCGGTTTGTGGGCACAGGGACAGCACGCTGGGGCTGACAAAACGGCTCTCTCTTGCCACAGTGATGCCCGGGTCGTCGATGGCCACGCCTGCGCGGACCTCCAATCCTTTGGCGCAGGTACGGAAGCTAATGCGCCAGTTGCCGGACCAGGCCACCGTCACGGCCAATAGGCAGCGACCGGAAGCGTCCATCAGCAACATCTGTGGCTGGAGACCGGCGGAACTGCGGCCCTCCTGGCCGCTAAAGGCGATGCTGCGGGCGCGGATCCTGCAGGGCATAAACTCCTGACCCCAGCGGCTCTCGAAATATTGAATGTACAAATCCTGCCCTGGGATGGTATAACAATACGCATCGCAGCGCAGGAGGGTAATGGGCTCGCTTCCGGTGTTGCGCAGGGTGACACGGTGTTCCTGCACCTCGGTGGCCTTGCCTTTGACGCTGGGTTGGGCTTCCCAGTCGGAGGAGCCGGTCGCGGTGATCAGATCATGTGGCTGCATAGAACCTCCTTGATGATAGCGGCAGTATTATACACCATTTGGTGGCAACCGTCCATGGCGGGATGGAGACTTGGCACGGCCTACGCATGAACGGAACGCAAAACATTTTCGAGGAAAGAGTCA
>JAVBUS010000163.1:0-4846 GCA_031555125.1 Eubacteriales bacterium
TGACCAATACCGTCGCTGCCTGGACTGCTTCTCGAAACCTTGCTGCGCTCACCGTTAATTGGCACTTCTCCACTCAAGACGCAAGAATCAAACTCAAATATTTGTATCCGAAATATTAAACATTACAAAGTACTAGTATAAGCCTGCATTCGGCATGCCCACCGTCGATCTCCATGCACGCTGGGATGTGCGCACTGCCGAGCTGGACACGTTGACTCCCCTGCGGTTCGCGGTGATCTTCGCCCGCTATCAGGGGCAGTGGCTTTACAGCCGACACAAGGCGCGTAACACCTGGGAAACGGCTGGCGGCCACATCGAGCCCGGCGAAACGCCGCTGGATGCCGCCAAACGGGAACTGTTCGAAGAGACCGGGGCGCTTGACTTCACCATCCGCCCGGCCTTCGATTATGCCGTAGCAGCGCCCGATGAAACCTCCAACGGTCAAGTGTACTATGCGGAAATCAACACCCTGGGCGACCTGCCGGATAGCGAAATGGGCGAGGTGCGATGCTTCGACACCATCCCGGACGTTATGACCCATCCCCAGATCCTTCCTGTGCTCTACGAGCGCATGAAAACCTTCCCCATTGCGCCATAACAAACAAGCGAACCGAGGCCGTGCGCCCCGGTTCGCTTGTTGATTACGGTCGTTACACGCGTCCTCGTTTGTTTTCCAGTAATCAATCGCACGGAATTTTGTCGCCTGACAGGGCGTGTTTCAAAAGTGGAGGAATCAGCCTCTCCACGAGCGGATTGAGCCGCCAGGCAAGAAATGGCCGACCGCGCGTAGCAGTGCTACGAAAGGGAGGACATGACGCAGCATGATGGTTCAAGATGCCGTGCTATGACCGCTACCTGACTTGTCGGGGCACTAAGGGCCCGACAGCCGGCATCTACGCTGACTGAGCCGCGCAGCGGTACGCGGCAATCGATCCGCGTGATATGCGTCCAGTCCAATGAGGATGAGTATTATGCCAAGCGGGTCGCGATCTCGCGCAGGAAGGCTTCGCTGTCCAGACCGACGGCCTCCCCTTCGAACAATCCGGTCAGATCGCGGGTCATCTTGCCGCCTTCAATGGTGTCCAGGGTGGCCTTTTCCAATCGATCCGCAAAAGAACACAGATCGGGCAGGCCGTCCAGCTCCCCGCGTTTGCGCAAGGCACCGCTCCACGCAAAGATGGTAGCCACCGGATTGGTGGAGGTGGACTCCCCCTTCAGATGCTTGTAGTAGTGGCGGGTTACGGTGCCGTGGGCCGCTTCGTATTCGTACACGCCATCGGGCGAAACCAGCACAGAGGTCATCATGGCCAAGGAACCAAAGGCCGTAGCCACCATGTCGCTCATCACGTCGCCATCATAGTTTTTGCAGGCCCAGACCATACCTCCCTCCGAGCGGATCACGCGGGCCACCGCGTCGTCGATGAGGGTATAGAAGTATTCGATGCCCGCCTTTTGAAAGCGCTGAGCATACTCGGCTTCAAAGATCGCCTGAAAGATGTCTTTGAACCGATGGTCATAGGTCTTGGAGATGGTATCCTTAGTGGAAAACCACACGTCCTGCCCCACGCTAAGGCCATAGCCGAAGCAGGCCCGTGCAAAGCTTTGGATGGAAGCATCGGTGTTGTGGATGCCCTGGAGGATGCCGGGGCCATCGAAGGCGTGTATCACCTGGCGCTGCTCCGCACCGTCGGCCCCGGTAAACACCAACTCGGCCTGACCCGGCCCGGGGACTTTGATTTCTACGTTACGGTACACATCGCCATAGGCATGACGCGCCACGGTGATGGGCTTCGTCCAGGTGCGCACCGAGGGCTGTACCCCGCGCACCACGATGGGCACCCGGAACACCGTGCCATCCAGCATCGCCCGAATGGTGCCGTTGGGGCTCTTCCACATCTGGGATAGCTTATACTCCTCCACCCGCTGGGCGTTGGGCGTGATGGTGGCGCACTTCACCGCCACCCCCAGGCGCTTGGTGGCCAGGGTAGCCTCCACGGTGACCTGATCCCCCGTGCGCTCCCTCTCCGGCAGGCCCAGATCGTAGTACTCCGTGCGCAGATCGATGTAGGGCAACAGCAAAACATCCTTGATCATGCGCCACAGGATGCGCGTCATCTCGTCCCCGTCCATCTCCACCAATGGCGTGGTCATACCGATCTTGTTCATACGTACCTCCCCCGTCTCTGCCCTTGGCTTACCGGGCGGCAATGGCTTCGATTTCGATCCGGGCTCCCTTGGGCAGCGCGGCCACCTGCACGCAGCTGCGGGCCGGCGGCTCTGCCGCAAAAAATGTCGCGTACACCTCGTTGACGGCGGAAAAATCCGCCAGATCCGTCAGGAACACCGTGGTCTTGACGATGTTGGCCGTGGTCAGCCCCGCCTGCGCAAGGATGGCGGAAACATTCTCCATGGCATAGCGGGCGGCTTTGCCGATATCGGCGGTCTCCAGCTCGCCACTATGCATATCGATAGGCAACTGCCCCGATGTAAACACAAAATCCCCGATGGCGATCCCCTGGGAATAGGGGCCGATGGCGCCCGGTGCGCGGTCGGTTGCGATAGGCTGTCTGGTCATGGTGCGCTCCTCCTTTGTGGGCTTGTTCATGTGCAGTGGCAACATTGTAACGCAAAAGCGCGACGCATGCAAGACGCGTCGCGCAGGAACGGCATGTCTCCCGCCGTTAGTCCCAATACCCCGTCACATGCATGCCGATCATCAGTCCCTCTGCATCGGCAAAGGCCACCTCCACATGGTACTTGGTGGTGTCCAGCACAATGGTGCCGATGGGCTGGATCCGTTGCACGGTACCCACAAACTCGCGACCCGCGTAGGCATCAGCCACGACCCGCACCTTCTTGCCCACTTCCACCTTGGCGATGTCCAACTCATCCACATCCAGGGTGGCGGTTAAGGCTTCGGTGGGCAGTACCGTCATTACCGCCTGTCCTTGGACCACGAATTGTCCCGGTCGCACCAACACCTCGCTCACAAGGCCTGCGGTATCAAAGGCCACATGGTGCGCCGGGGCGGCTTTGTGGGTGGCCGGGGCGCTATCCAGGGTAAAGAGGGCCTGCCCGCGGGTGACGCTTTGCCCCTCGGTGACCAGCACTTCCGCAATGACACCGTCGCCTTGCACCGGCAACGCCGCTACCCGGGCGATCTTGCCGTTTCCCACCTGATCTTCGCTATTATAGGTCTTTCCTTCGCCCAGGAAGACTTTGACCTTGTCCTCCAGCTCGAAATCGCCCTGGGCCAGTTCCACCACAAAACCGCGCTGGACCAACCGGATCACGGTGGCGATGCCAGTCACCGCGTCGTCTCCGGTGCCCTGACGAACCCGCAACACATCCCCTACGCGGATATCACGATTCTCCACTTCGTTGTACGCGGTGGACGCAGATACCTCTACCTGCCACACATCCTCGCGGTCGATGTGACACAGGGCGCCGAACTGGGCCATCACCCCGGCAGCCTGATCCCCCACCTGGGCCTTAAGCCCGCGCACCACGCCGTCATTGGCGGCGTACACTTGGGCGGGTTTTAGGTTGAAAGCCACTTCCTGGGCCCCAAAGCTATCCCCCGGCACCCAGGAAAAGTTGCCCACCTGGCCGCCCACCGGCGCGGTCAACGTTACGCCGTCCGGAGCGACCACCGTGCCCTTTGCGGAGAAGCCACCCTCAGCCTGGGTATGCAGCGGCGCCAACGCCACCAGGGTTACCGCCACCAGCGCACAAAACACACGGATCAAAGCCTGTTTCCTCGTGTTGCCATTCATCGTTGTTCTCTCCTTACTCATTGTTTGGGCATCTCCCGGGGTTATTCCACGCTCTTAAGCGCCTCCACCATGTTGACATGCCGGAACTTGAGGCCCAGCACCCAATTAACCACCAGGGCAAAGGTCATGGTCAAGCCGATGGTGGCGATCCAACTGATCTGGCGGATGTAGGGTACAAACTCCAGCGTATTGGGCAATCCCGTACGGAGCACCTCCTGGTGCAGCAGCGGACCCAGCAGCAGGCCCACCGGGATGCCCACCAGCACCAGCAGGATGTTCTCCCGCAAAACCAACCGCTTGATCTCCCGTTGGGTAAAGCCCAGCACCATCAGGGTAGCCAACTCTCGGGTGCGCTCGGAAAAGTTGAGCTGCCCCAGGTTATACAGCACCACCAGCGCCAGCGCACCGGAGAACAGCACCATCAGCAGCACCACAAGGTTCAGCACCTCCAGCACCTGGGCGTTGCTGGCCCGTTCCTGGGCGATGGTGCGCACCAACTCGATGCCGTCCATGGCCTCCACCGTGTCCAGCCGCAGGGCCTCTCCGCGCATCATGACAGCGTTGGGGACCCAGGGGCGCAGATCCAGGCTACGCCATGCGCTGCGGCTGATATAGATGCCTTGCCCCAGCTGAATATCCACCACCACTTGCACCCGTGCCTCCACGCTGCGCCCGCCTGGGATGCGCAGTTGCAGGGTATCCCCCACGCCCAGCCCATAATCCTCCGACGCCTTGGTGGTCAGCGCCACACCGCTTGCGGGCAGCCATACCCTGGCATCCTGGGCATCGGTTAGGTAGAGCATATCGTGGGCATCTTCAAACACGAATGCCTGCTTCAGCTCCCACTGGCCGTGCACCAAAGCTTCGCAGCTGGAGATCATCCGCTCTTCATAGCGACTTGCTCCGGCCCGGGCAGCTACGGCCTGGCCATACGCTGGGGGGGCATCGGCGTTGTAATAGGCCACGGCGTCATATCGCATGGTCTGGGTGTAGTAGTTTGTAAGCACGAAGTCCACCGAGTCCCGCATGCCAAAGCCGGTCAGCATCAGCGCCGTGCAACCTGCCGCGCC
>JAVBUS010000224.1:0-4139 GCA_031555125.1 Eubacteriales bacterium
AGCGGCGATGACCTGCTGGCCGGGGCGTCCCCCAGCCGGGGGATCTTGAACGCCGCGGTGAGCGAGCTCATGGGCACCTTGGCCGTGTTGCTGGGCACCTTGGGCAAGACTGCCCACGGCGACTTGCTGGAACAGCTGGCCTACAATACGTTGCCTGCTGCCTTTGATGCCGACATGATGACCCACCAGCGGCTACAGCAACCCAATCAGATAGATGTTTCCGATGCACCCCGGGGCTGGTACAATGGCGGAGACCAGGACAGCACCTTTGCCCGGGATGCCCTGACCCGCTGGCCCCGGGATGCGGCCATGCTGCACCATGGCTTGCCGCGCTTCGTCAGCGCCATGTGGATGGCTGCTCAAGATGGCGGTTTGGCTGCCGTGGCGTATGGTCCCTGTGTGGTGCATGCCCGGGCCGGGGAGGCCGCGGTGCGCATCCAGGTGGACACCCACTATCCCTACGATGGCAAAGTGACCCTGACGCTTTCTATGCGAAAGCCCACCACCTTCCCGCTGCATCTGCGTATTCCCGCTTGGGCCCAGGGGGCCACGGTCACCGTAACCCCTGCCAAGGGACAGGGCGAGAAACAGGCCTGCGTGCCCGGCACCTTTGCCGGCATCCAGCGGCAGTGGCAGGGCGGCGAGGTGATCGAACTGTGGCTGCCCATGGCGGTGGAGACCACCCGGTGGTATCACGACAGCGTGGCGGTGACCCACGGGCCGTTGTTGATGGCTTTGCCGATGCAAGACGATGCGTGGGCGTATGCACTGGAGGACGACATTGCCCCCACGGTGCGGTTTGATGCCGCCCAGGTGGGCGTGATGGGGCAAGGCAGCCCCCTGACGGTGGAGGTGGCTGCCACGCCGCTGCCTACCTGGACCGCCAAGTATCACAGTGCCGACGCACCCCCGATTGCGCCGGTGACCGACCCCGCGAAGCGCACCCGCATCGCCTTGGTTCCCTATGGCGGCACCCGGCGACGCATCAGCCAGTTTCCCGTGTCGCGATAATGCCGCCACGGGGCAAGGAGGAGAAGACTATGACCAATCCGCACATGAATCTGCCGCAGTTGTCCGACGATCCGTTGACCCCCTCCAGCGAGGCATACCTGGATGCGATCCATGAGCTGTCGCACCGGGACGGCGCCGTACGTTCCGTGGATGTGGCGGAGAAGCTCAATGTGTCCAAGGTTAGCGTTAACAAGGCCTTGCGCGTGCTCAAACAAGCCGAGCTGGTCATGCAGGAGCCCTATCGGGGCATCTATCTGACCCCGGCTGGGGAGCAGTTGGCGCACCGCGTGACATGGCGGCACGAGGTATGGCGCGAATTCTTCAAGTTTACCTTGGGCATGGAGGAAGCCATGGCCGACAGCGAGGCCTGCAAGCTGGAGCATGTGGCCAGTGAAGAGGTGGTTCGGCGGCTGGAACAGCATATGAAGAAGCGCGTCTGATGCGATTTCATGGGCTGTTCACCTTTGCGCCACAATACATCCGTATACTTGTGCCGAGGTGATCCGCGATGAATACTGTGCCCCATATCCTGCTTTGCGACGATGATCCGGTGGTACACCAATCCTTGTCGCTATATTTGGATGCAGAAGAGTTTGCGCATATGTCGGCCTATGACGGCGAGCAAGCGCTGGCCATGCTGCAACAGCAGGCATTCGACCTGATGGTGCTGGACCTGATGATGCCGCGCATGTCCGGCATCGAGGTGTGCCGTACTTTGCGCAAGACATCCAAGTTGCCTGTGATCATGCTGACCGCCCGGGGGGAGGAGATCGACCGCATTCTGGGGCTGGAGTTGGGCGCAGATGACTACATCGTCAAACCTTTTTCCCCCCGGGAGGTTATCTCCCGCATCAAGGCGGTACTGCGCAGAACCGGCGACAGCGCCGCGCAGCAAGAGGAACCGCTGACAACGCTCCAGTATGGCAACCTGGAGATTCAGCCGGAACGGTACCTGGTCAAGGTGGCCGGGGAGCCGGTGGCCTGCACCCCGCGTGAGGTGGAACTTCTGCATCTGCTGGCCGGTCATCCCGGCCGCGTCTTCGAGCGGGAACAGATCCTTTCGCGGATCTGGGGCTATGACTTTTTTGGCGACACGCGCACGGTGGATACCCACATCAAACGCCTGCGCCAAAAGCTGCAGACCGATACACCGGGGGGCTGGGAGATCGTAACGGTGTACGGTGTGGGCTATAAATTCGAGGTATCTCCGTGATGATGCGCAGTGCGCTGTTGCGCCGGACGCTTCTGTTGGTCCTGTCTACGCTGCTGCTGTCCGCGGTGGTGACAGTGGTCATCTATCAGGCGATTGCCCCGGGTATCTATGCCGCCAACAAGCGGGAAGAGCTGGTGCCCAGCGCCCAGTCCTCCGCTGCCTTGGTGGAGTTGTATGCCCGGCGGGAGCTATCCTGGGAGCGGTTGCTGACACTGCTGGGCAACGGCGCCAACCGATGGAATGCATACCTGTGGGTGGTCAACAGCCAGGGTCAGTCCATCATCAGTACCCGCAGCGGCGGCGAGGCTATCGGCTTGCCGGAGTCCATGAATGGGGGCATCAATACCGTCCTGGCGGGGGAGGAGATCAGCCATATCGGTAGGTTGTCTACCCTGACCCGTACCCAGGTGACACCGCGCAGAAACGCCAGCGATAGGCTGGAAGGATATTTGCGCGGCGGTACCCAGGCCACCCCGGTGCCCACGCCCGCCGTCACCTTTACCGGGGATGCGGATTTGGTGCTGGTAGGGGTGCCGGTGCGTTATGAGGAGCAGATCATCGGCGGGGTTTTTATTGCCCAGACCATGACCGAGGTAGTGACCGGCATGCGCAGCCTGTCTAACACCTTGATGCTGGCGGTGCTGGGGGTTATGCTTTGCATGCTGCCGGTGGCCTACATCGTGGCCCATCGGCTTGCGCGGCCCATCCGCCAGATGCGGGATGTGGCTACCGCCATGGCCGGGGGCAACTTTACGGCCCGGGCCGATGATTCCCTGCGTGGGGAGATCGGCGAGCTGGGCGCATCACTCATCTCCCTGTCCGGTGCCCTGGGCAGTACCATCGGGGAGCTGATGGTGGCCCGAAACCAGCTAATGGGCATCCTCAACGGCATGTCCGAGGGGATTGTGGCCGTGGATGCGCGGGGAGGGGTGACCCACGTGAACCCGGCGGTACAAGGGCTTGTGGCCCGCATCGCCACGGCCCAGACCCAACCCATGCCGCCGACGATGGCGCCTGTATACGACGATGTACGGATGGCCATTGCCGCGGATCATCAGATCTGGACTGCCTATGATCAGGTGCTGGCCCAAGGCCAGCCCACCATGCTCCACGTGCGCGGGGGCGAGTTTGTGCTGGAGGTGTCCATTACCGCCCTGGAGGACGAGGATGGACGCATCGCGGGTGCCGTGGGCGTGTTCCGGGACGTGACCCAGGCGGAGCATCTGGAGCAAATCCGGCGGGACTATGTGGCCAACGTGTCTCATGAGCTGCGCACCCCGCTGACCGCTTTGCGGGCATTGATCGAGCCCCTGCGGGATGGGCTGGTCACCGATGAACGAGACCGGGAGCGCCTGTACGGCGTCATGCTGCGGGAGACCCTGCGGCTATCCCGGCTGGTGAACGATATGCTGGAACTCTCCCGGCTGCAGTCCGGGGTGCTGTCACTGGAACGGACCGTCTTTTCCCCGGAACACCTGTTGCGGGAGGTTTATGCCAAGTACAGACTCCACGCCGAGGACTATGGCCAGACCTTGACCCTGGACTTGCCACAGGCGCCCCTGGGGGCGGTGCGGGGCAACGCGGACCGCACAGAGCAGGTATTGGTATCACTACTGGATAACGCCATTAAGTACACCCCGGAGGGCGGCCACATCACCCTGTCGGCGGAGCCGGGTACCGATGTGCTGACGGTGCGCGTCCGGGATGACGGGCAAGGCATTGCCCCGGAAGACGTACCCCACGTCTTCGAACGCTTTTATAAGGCGGACAAAGCGCACCAAGAGAAGGGTACCGGCCTGGGGCTGGCCATCGCCCGGGAGATTATGACCCGGTTGGGCGAGCAGATCGGGGTGGAAAGTCGCCTGGGGGACGGAAGCTGTTTCTACTTCACGCTCCATTGGGATCAGACGGAGGT
>JAVBUS010000070.1:0-9899 GCA_031555125.1 Eubacteriales bacterium
AAGTGCGGCCAACTGACATTTGAAAAACCGGATGCAGCCAAATTCCCGCCCCTGCGCCTGGCCTACGAGGCGCTGGCCGCCGGAGGCACTGCGCCCGCAGTGCTCAACGGGGCCAACGAGGTGGCGGTGGCAGCATTTTTACAGGGACGCATCGCCTTTGGACGCATCGCAGACCTGGTGGAAGAGGCGCTGGCGCAGGTGCCGGTGACCCCCGCAGACACCCAGGAGGCTGTGCGTGCCGCCGATGCTGCCGCCCGGGCGTGGGCATCCGCCGCTTTGTAGGGAAGAATTGAAGCGCCGCTGCGTAGACTAGACGAAGAAAAGGATGTGAGCCTATGTTGGCATCGTTAGGGAGCTTGGGTTACGTGTTGGCGGCCTTGCTGCTGCTGAGCCTGCTGATCATGGTGCATGAGTTTGGCCACTACTATGTAGCCCGCCGATGCGGGATTGCGGTCAGGGAGTTCGCCCTGGGCATGGGCCCCAAGGTGTGGTCGCACAAGGGCAAGAACGGTACGCTGTTCTCGCTGCGGGCTTTTCCTTTGGGTGGCTTCTGCGCCTATTATGGCGAGGATCAGGATCTCGACGACCCCCGGGCCTACAACAAGCAAAAGACTTGGAAGCGCTTTTTGTCCATCCTGGCCGGACCAGGGATGAACTTTGTGGCCGGGTTCCTGATTGCGGTGATCCTGTTTGCCGTTGTGGGACTTCCTACCACCATTCCGGCCATTGACAAGGTGATCGATGCCTCCGCGGCCCAGGCGGCTGGCTTTATGCCGGGAGATGAGCTGGTGCGTGTGAACGGGGTGGCGGTGACGGATACCGCAACCGTCAGCAAGCAAATTGGCGAAAGCGAAGGCAAAGCCATCGCGTTTGAAGTGCTTCGCCAGGGGCAGACCGTGGAGCTGACGGCTTCTCCGCGCTACGACGAAGCGGCCCAGCGGTATCTGGTCGGTGTCGAGTTCCAGCGGGGGCCTAACTACCGCCTGCCTTTTGGGGAATCCATTGTGGAGTCGGGCCGGGCCTGCGTCAACAGTGTGACGAGCATGTTCAAGGTACTGGGCGGCTTGGTGACCGGCGCGGTCAGCACGGATCAGGTCAGCGGCCCCGTGGGCACCATCAACGTCATCCAGCAGGAGACCCGCAGCGGCGGCATGACCGCTTATCTGCAGTTGGCCGTACTCATCAGCATCAACCTGGGGCTGATGAACCTGTTGCCTTTGCCCGCTCTGGATGGCAGCCGCTTGGTGTTCTGCATCATCGAAGGCATCTTCCGCCGGCCGGTCAACCGCAATGTGGAGGGTATGATTCACCTGGTTGGCTTCGCGGCGCTGATGGGGCTCATGCTCCTGTTTACGTACAAGGATATCCTCGCCATCTTTGGCGCGAAGTAAGGAGGAGCCTATGTCAGAGCGGACCAGACGCGTACAGGTGGGTACCGTGGCCCTTGGCGGCGGCGCCCCTGTCAGCGTACAATCCATGACCAATACCGACACTCGGGATCCGGAGGCCACCCTGGCACAGATCCGGGCCCTGGCGGCTGCCGGGGCCGACATCGTCCGGGTATCGGTATACGACGAGCTGTGCGCACAGGCGGTGCGGGCCTTGGTAGACGGCAGCCCCGTGCCCCTGGTGGCGGATATCCACTTCGATCACCGCTTGGCCATCGCCGCGGCGGAGAACGGCATTCACAAACTGCGCGTCAACCCCGGCAACATCGGCGGTGCCGCCCATGTGCGGGCGCTGGCGGACTGCGTCAAGGCGCACAAAATCCCGGTACGCATCGGTGTGAACTCGGGCTCCGTGGAAGCCGACATGCTGCGCAAGCACGGCGGGCCTACGCCCCAGGCCATGGTGGAGAGCGCTCTGGCCCATGCCCGGCTGCTGGAGGCGTGCGGCGTGGGGGATTTGGTGCTGTCGCTCAAAGCTTCCAGCGTGCGGGGCACCGTGGATGCTTACCGCCTGGCGGCGGCGCAGTGCGACTACCCCTTGCACTTGGGCGTTACCGAGGCTGGGCTGCCCGGTTTGGGCACCGTCAAGTCGGCCATCGGCATCGGCGCGCTGCTGCTGGAGGGGATCGGAGACACCCTGCGGGTCTCCCTGACCGGGGATCCGCTGTCGGAGCCCGGGGTGGGCGTCGATATCCTGCAGGCCCTGGGCCTGCGCAATAACCGAATCAACTTTGTATCCTGTCCCACCTGCGGTCGGACCCGCATCGATGTGGAGGCCATTGCCCGCCGGGTGCAGGCCGAGGTGGGGGAGCTTCCCCTGCCCCTGACCGTGGCGGTGATGGGTTGCGTGGTCAATGGTCCCGGGGAAGCCCGGGAGGCCGATATCGGTATCGCAGGGGGCGACGGTTCCGGCGCCTTGTTCGTCAAGGGGAAAGCCCCCCGCAAAATCACCGGCGATCTGGCGGGCGCCCTGATCGAGGAGATCCGCAAGCTGGCAGCCCAAGCGTAACATCGCACATGTATTCATCATTTTATCCGCACATCATGGAGGAACCGCATGTCCCAACCAAACCTGTCCGAGGAGGCCTGGAAAAAGATATTGGGCGAGCGAAATGCTGCGCTGGCCGCCCATCTTACATTGGAAAGAGTGCTCATTAACCGGGAAGCCACCCGGCTGAGGGCTGGTTTTTTGTCCGATGCCCTGGTGGAAGAAGGTGATTTTTTCGCCGTGAAGAAAGCGCTGCAATCGGCCTTCCCCGGTCTGTGGGTGTCGGTGCGCATCGCTTGTCCCGCCCTGGCGGAGGCCTTGCTGACAGATGTGTCGCAGTACGTGCCGTTTTTGGAAACCTGCCTGCTGCGGTATTTTCCCATGTCCAAGTACTGGCTGGACAATGCCCGTTGGAGCATCCGGGACCAGGGACGCCAACTGCTGGTGGAACTGCCCATTCCGGAGGCAGTGCCCTTTTTTCGCGAACAGGGCGTGTTGGAGCGCCTGTCCCGGATTCTGGACGAGGTGTTCCGGCTCAAGCTGGAGGTGCGAGCCGAACTGGTGGACGACCACCAGCGGCAGATGGCGGCCCTCATCGAAGAGACCGCACGGGAAAACGCGGTCATAGAGGCTTCCCACATCCAGCGCCATCAAGAGGTTCTCGCCAAGTCTGCCGACAAGGGCGCGGGGCCCAAAACCGCCCGCATCCTGGGTCGGGGAATCGCCGAGCCGCCGGTGGATATTTTGGAGCTGACCGAAGACAGCGGCAAGGTGGTCATCCGCGGCGAGGTGGTGGCGGCGGAGACCCGGGAGCTAAAGGGTGGCGACAAGCTGCTGCTCTCCTTTGCGGTCACCGATTACACCAGCACCATCCAGTGCAAAGCATTTTTGCGCTACAAGAATAGCTACGGCAAAAACGGCAAGGACGACGACCGGGAGCCAACCGACGCGGAGCGCAAGGCGGTGCAGGACATCGTCAAAGCGGTGCGCGAGGGCGAGTGGGTGACGGTGCGCGGGGAATGCCGGTTCGATACCTTTTCCAGGGAAGTAGCCATGATGGCCAACGATATCACCTTGGCGGACAAGCCCGCGCCGCGCCAGGACACCGCCGAGCGCAAGCGCATCGAGCTGCATCTGCACACCCAGATGAGCGGTATGGACGGCTTGGCATCGCCTACAGCGCTGATTGCTCAGGCGGCGGCATGGGGTCATCCCGCCGTAGCGGTGACGGACCATGGGGTGGTGCAAGCCTTCCCGGAAGCCTTTGGGGCAGCGGGCAAGCATAAGATCAAACTGATCCCCGGCGTGGAAGGATACCTGGTGGACGAGGGCGTCATCGTGGAACGGGCCACGGATCGGCCCCTGGATGCCCCGGTGGTGGTGCTGGACTTTGAGACCACCGGTCTGAGCTCGCAGCGGGATCGAATCATTGAAGTAGGCGCGGTACGGTTGGTGGGTGGTCAGGTGGTGGAGGAGTTTTCCGAAATGGTCAACCCCGGCGTGGCTATCCCGCCCCGGGTTACCGAGATCACCGGCATCCACGACGGCATGGTGCGGGACGCGCTGCCTGCCGAGCAGGTGCTGCCAAAGCTCATGGCCTTTATTGGCGATGCCCCCATCGCGGCACACAACGCCCCTTTTGATGCGGGCTTTTTGCGTGCGGAGCTTAAGAGGATGGGTCAAAGCTTCGACGCGCCGATCATCGACACCCTGGAGTTCTCCCGCCGCCTGTATCCCCAACTGAAAAGCCACAAGCTGGGGGCCCTGTGCAAGCACCTGGGGATCTCCCTTAAAAACGCCCACCGGGCTGTTCATGATGCCCGCGCCACTGCCGCCATGCTGGCCAAGATGCTGCAGGTCGCCCAGGACAAGGGCGTGGAGAGCCTGGAGCAGTTGTCCTCTGCCCTGGCGGGAGGGGCCATTGGCGAGTCCTATCACATCATCCTGTTGGCCGCCACGCAAAAGGGCATGGAAAACCTAAACCGGCTGGTATCAGCCGGACATTTGGAGTACTTCCACCGCCGTCCCCATATCCCCCGGGCATTATTGCAAAAGTATCGTGAAGGATTGATCGTGGGCTCGGCCTGCGAGGCGGGGGAGCTGTTTCGGGCCGTGCTGGATGGTCGGGACGACACCGCCCTCAGCCGCATCGCACGGTTCTATGACTACCTGGAGATCCAGCCCACCGGCAACAATGAATTTTTGGTGCGGGAGGGTCGCGTGGACGACATCCGGGGTCTGCAGGCCCTCAACCGGAAAATCGTGGAGTTGGGCGAACGGGTGGGACTGCCCGTGGTGGCCACCGGGGACGTGCATTTTTTGCACCCCAAGGATGCCGTCAGTCGGGCCATCCTGATGGCGGGCATGGGCTTTGACGACGCCGACCAGCAAGCGCCGCTGTACTTTAAGACCACCCAGGAGATGCTGGAGGAGTTCGCCTACCTGGGCACGGAAAAGTGCCAGGAAGTGGTCATCGATAATCCCCAAAAGATCGCTGAGCGGGTGGGGGATCTCACCTTGTTCCCGCCGCACCCGGAGGGCAAGGAGACATTTCAGCCCCTGTGGGAGGACGCAGCGGACAACGTGCGCAACATGACGGTGGAAATGGCCCGGGCCCGGTATGGCGATGTGCTGCCCCAGGTGGTGCAGGCGCGTATCGACAAGGAACTGGATGCCATTATCGGCTACGGATTCGCCACGCTGTACAACATTGCGGAGCGCTTGGTCAAAAAATCCCTGTCCGATGGCTATCTGGTGGGTTCCCGGGGATCGGTGGGTTCTTCCCTGGTGGCCACCATGTGTGGCATTACCGAGGTGAATCCGCTGCCGCCCCACTATCGCTGCGATCAGTGCCGGTACGTTACCTTTGACATCGACCGGGAGCGGTACAAGGTGGGCGTGGACCTGCCGCCTATGATCTGTCCGGAGTGCGGAGCCGACTTGATCCGGGATGGCTTCGATATTCCTTTCGAGGTGTTTCTGGGCTTCAAGGGGGACAAGGTGCCGGATATCGACCTTAACTTTTCCGGCGTGTATCAGCCCAAGGCTCACGCCTATGTGGAAGAGCTCTTTGGCAAGGGACACTGCTTCCGGGCCGGTACCATCGGCACCCTGGCCGACAAGACCGCCTATGGCTTCGTAGCCAAATACTGCGAGGAACGCAGCATGAACGTCAGCGAGGCCGAGAAGAACCGCCTGGTCAAGGGCTGTGTGGGGGTGAAACGCACCACCGGCCAACATCCCGGCGGTATGGTGGTGCTGCCCAAGGAATACGAGATTTATCAGTTTACCGCCATCCAGCACCCCGCCGACGATGCCAGCAGCGGCATTGTGACTACCCATTACGATTTCGGCTCCATGCACGATGTGCTGGTCAAGCTGGATATTCTGGGCCACGACGATCCCACCATGATCCGCATGCTGGAGGATCTGTCCGGCATTCCGCCCCTGAGCGTCCCGCTGGGGGATCCCGGCGTCATGTCGCTGTTCTCCTCGCCCCTGGCCCTGGGCCTGACCCCGGAGCAGTTGGGGTGCACCACGGGCACGCTGGGCATCCCGGAGTTCGGCACCCGCTTCGTGCGGCAGATGCTGGACGACACCAAGCCCTCCACCATGGAGGAGCTGATCCGTATTTCCGGCCTGTCCCACGGCACGGACGTGTGGTTGGGCAATGCCCAGGATTTGATTCAGGCGGGCATCGCGCCCCTGTCCAAGTGCATTTGCACCCGGGACGATATCATGAACGCGCTGATTGACTACGGTGTGGCCGCCAAGATGTCCTTTGATACCATGGAAAGCGTCCGCAAGGGCAAAGGCCTGCGGCCGGACATGGAGGAAGCCATGCGGGAGCACGAGGTGCCGGCATGGTTCATCGACTCCTGCAAAAAGATCAAGTACATGTTCCCCAAGGGCCACGCCGTGGCCTATGTGACCATGGCCCTGCGCATCGCCTGGTACAAGCTGTATCAGCCTGCGGCATACTATGCGGCCTTCTTTACGGTGCGGGGCAACGGTTTTGATGCCCGTGAGATGCTGGGCGGGGTGGAGAGTCTGCGGGCGAAGATCGCCGCCTATGACGAGAGCGAGACAGGCGTCAAGCTATCGGAAAAAGAGAAGGACGCGGTGGCCACTCTGGAATTGGTGTTGGAGATGAACCTGCGCGGGGTGCGCTTCGCCAATATCGACCTGTATCAGTCCGACGCGGAGAACTTTCGCATCCTGGAGTCCGGCGTCATCCTGCCGCCCTTCACCGCGCTGCCCGGACTGGGCGAGAGCGTGGCACAGAGCATCATCACCGCCCGGGCCAACGGCAAGTTTTTGTCCATTGAGGAGTTCAAATCCCGGACCAAGGTGTCCAGCGCCCATATCGAAATGTTCCGCAACAACGGCTGCCTGGACGGCATGCCGGAGAGCAGCCAGGTATCGCTGTTCTCGTTTTTATAGGATAGGGGGGAGCGCCATGCAGGGGCGAACCGTGTCGTTGGATGCGCGGCTGTCCACCCTGGCGGAGCTTGTGCCGATCACGGCAAATTTGGTGGCGGATGTGGGCGCGGATCATGGCCTGTTGGCGGCGGCGTTGCTGCAGGCCCGGCCCGGCCTGCGGATGATTGTTGCCGACATCAGCACCGACTCCCTGGACAAAGCCCGGCGATTGCTGGCGGTGGAGGGGCTGGCGGATCGGGTGCGGTTCTGTGTGGCGGATGGCCTGGCGGCGCTGGCCGGTGACCGGCCCGATGCCATCGTGTTGGCAGGTATGGGGGCCAAGACCATCCGGGAGATCCTGACGGCAGGGGCGACTGCCATCGGAGATGCCTACTGCCTGTTACAGCCCAACCTGGACGCCCCGAGGCTGCGCCAGTGGCTGGTAGGACACGGTTTTTATTTGGTGGCGGAGCGGGTGGTGGCGGCCCAGGGCAGGCATTATGTGGTGTTGGTGGCCCGGCGGGGTCCATCGCAACCCTTGTCGCCCAAGCAATGCGCCCTGGGTTCGCTGCTGATGGCAGAGGGATCGCCTGCGTTCCGAGCGTTTTTGCACTGGCGTAGGGGTGTGCTGTCCAGCGTGCTCCGGGGATTGACCGGGGCGCAGGAGGGCAGCG
Source organism: Eubacteriales bacterium (assembly GCA_031555125.1). GTDB lineage: Bacteria > Bacillota > Clostridia > Christensenellales > Aristaeellaceae > WQXF01. The sequence goes on from JAVBUS010000070.1 coordinate 7,533, forward strand.
GTTCCAGGCTGGCCGCCCGACGGGCGGCTTGCATACAAGAGATCGGCTGGATCGACGAGGAACTGGAAGACGCGCAGCAGCCGCGACAGGGGGGAGAGAAGTGCCAATGACGGTACGCGACGTATGCCAGTGGGTGGACGCCTTGGCCCCCGCGTCCCTTGCGGAGCCCTGGGATAACGTTGGGCTCCAGGTGGGGCACCCGGACAGGCCGGTGCGCACCGTGCTGGTGGCGTTGGACGTGACCCCCGGGGTCATCGCTGAGGCTGTGACCCTGGGCGCGGAGCTTTTGGTCACCCATCATCCCTTGTTGTTTGCTCCCCGGCGGGATCTGTGCGAGATGGACCGAGAGGGCGCACTGCTGGGGGCGATGATCCGGGCCAACCTATCCCTGATTGTGGCGCACACCAACTGGGACAAGGCGGCGGGTGGTGTGTGCGACGCACTCCTGGAGCGATTGGGTCTTGGGGCGGCACTGCCTCGGGAACCGGCACTGACCCGTACCGTGACGGTGGAGTCCCCGTTGTCCCTGGAGGCCTTGGCCCAGCGTTCAGAAAGTGCTTTGGGCGACGTGGTGCGGCGGTTCGCCGCGCCCCAGGGGAGGCCCATCCGTCGACTGACGGTGTGTGGCGGCGCGGGCAGCGATTTTTGGCAGCAGGCGTTGGCGGAGGAGGCGGACTGCTTCCTGACCGGTGAATGCAAGCATCACCACGCGCTGGAGGCTATCCAGGCCGGGATCCATGTATTGGCCGCCGGGCATCACGCCACGGAGTTGCCCGGCGTGCTGGCGCTGTGCCGGGGTTTACAAAATGCGGCGAATGCGGTACAATGCTCTGTACACATCATTGCATCGAACTGCCCGCTATTTGTATAGCGGGTCGTCTGCGTGTCGTGCGCAAGGAGGCTATCAAGAATGGATCAACTAGAACTTTTGTGGCAGTATCAGCAGGTGGATATTGAAGTAGAACGTTACGAGCGCGAGGTGCGGCAGGATCCGGATCGACAGACGCTGCTGAAGCATCGCGACTTTATCGTTAAACAGCAGGAAGCCATCAAGCGCATTGAGTCCGAAGTGGCTGTCATGGCGGACCGCTTGGAGGCGCTTCAGGACGAAGTGGTGCGCCTGCGGGACGCCGTGTCCGACCTGACCGCCCAACTGGGTAAGCAGGAGCCGGGGGATTTGGACACCACCCGGGAGATGATGGCTACGGCCCAACGACTGATCGCCACCATCACCCGCTACGAGGGCGAACTGTCCAAGATGCGCAAGGAAGCAGAAGCCCGTGATCAGCAGCAGCACGAGGTGCGCCTGCGGGCTGCCAAGGTCAAGGTGGAATACGATCAGCTCAAAACCAAGTATGACGAGGCCTACAAGGTCCAGACCGCGGAGCTGGAACGTCTAAAGGCTCATGCCGCCAAGGCCGCCCAGGCCATCGCCCCCGAAGCGATGGATCGCTACAACACCATCAAGCGCCACAGCATGCCGCCCATGGCGCGGCTTAACGAGGATCGCTGCGGCGGGTGCAATATGTCGTTGCCCTCGGTGGTGCTGCACAAGATTCGCGTGGGCAGCGACATGGTGGAGTGCGAAAACTGCGGCCGTATCCTGTTGGTCAAATAAGCGCGTAGGGGAGCAGAGGCTCCCCTCAGGGCATCGACAAAGTCGACGCCCTCGAACGAAATGCAGGATGTATTTCGTTCGAATGCACGGCTTGCGCCGTGACTCGCTTTGCTCGTGATGGTAGGTATGTTTTCCTAACGGAAAACTCCCCGCCCGACCGGCAAAGCCGGTCGATACGATCTCCATTTGAAGGGGCCGAGGCCCCTTCATTCATCCCCGAACCGGAAAACCTACTTTGTTGATGGTCTGAGGGGAGCAGAGGCTCCCCTTTTTTGTATGGAGGGGCGAACATGCGCATGGAGATCGTGGCCCAGGATTTTTCGGTATGTAAGGTCAGCGCCTTGCCGGACCTAAGCGAGCTGCCCGGCATCTTTTTTGTGGCCCGCACAGAGGAGGAACTGTCTCTGGTCTGTCAGCGGGAGGCCGTACCCTCATGGGCGTTGGAGGTTGTCCACGATTGGTGCGCACTGCGGGTGGCGGGTACCATGGATTTTTCTTTGGTGGGGTGCTGGCGCGTATTGCCGACGCCCTGGCGGTTGCAGGGGTACCCATCTTCGCGGCGTCCACCTTCGATACGGATTATGTGTTGGTGCGGGCAGAGGCGCTGGATCGAGCGGTTGATGCGCTGCGGGGTGCGGCTATCCAAATCACCTAGGGCAACACCGCACAAATCGTGCAGTCGTCCACAGGGATCTTTTCGTGCTGCACTATGTCGCGCTTCCGGTCGCCGTGGCGCTGCCACGGCTTCT
>JAVBUS010000098.1:0-4128 GCA_031555125.1 Eubacteriales bacterium
GTTGGAACAAGCAGGAATCCTGACGATCGCGGACCGGGTTACAGATCATCGCAAGAAAACGTGCGTAGCTCGCCGCATAGCCTACCCGCTGTACACAGATTGTCCTCCGTCGTCCCGTCAAGATTGCGTACAGCCAGGGAATACTCCCCCGGTTTGCCAGCGGGTCGCGGAGGGCGGAGCTTACCCCCGCCAGCGCGGCTCCTATGGCATCCTACACCGACCAGTTTTCTTTCGTATCGGTATTCGCCAGCGCATAGACGACTTTCCCGTTTCTTCTATGCCAGCAACATAAAGCGGCAAGCGCCCGGGACGACATGCGACCCCTTGGGAATCAAGACGCAGGCGCCTTTGTCGTGATCGCATCGTTAGCGGGAAAGCACCAAAATCAGTCGCGCCTCGCCACCGGGCTGCTCCGCGATCAGGAAGGGCGGAACCACCCTTAGGACGCTCGCGTCCTGGGCAACGGTGCGAATCTCCACCTGCAGCGTCTCAGCATCCTGGCGCGGAGGCAGCCTCTCCAAGGGATCGCTCGCTAGGGCAATTTCCACATCGAATCTCCCCCGCTGTGCCGGGCGCCCCTGGGTGAGCGCCGCGGGCCGCACCAGGGTACCATTCCCTGCCAGCGTCCAGCCATCGGACACCATCTGCCAGTCCTGATCCCTTCGTGCCTTGTCCGCATCAGGGATCCGCTGTAGCGACGACGGTTTGCAAAACCACAGCGTGGTAAGCACCACCGAGCAGTACCCGACGTGACTGGGCGCGTGACACAACATGCGTGTACTGGCAAAGAGCAGCAGTTTTGACCGGGGCGACACCAGCATGCGCGCCAAAGTCACGTCCTTCTCCACGGTCAGCGCGTTGGCAAACACCCAGAGATGCTGGCTGGCTTGGCACTGCTGAATGGCACGCAGCAGCGCTTCGGTGCCTGCGGCGGCCCAAAGTGCCCCCATATCCCGGGAGCACAGCAGCAGCACAGAATCCTCCGCACGGAGAACCGACAACTGTGCAACCACCTCCGACCAGTCGTAACGCAAAGACCGTCCCTTATCCGGCTGGCAGAGAGCGAAGCGCTGCATCGCAGGCTCTCCATGATGTCGCCATGTCACCGCAGTGCCGCAAAAGGCCCGTATGCCCAGCTGCTCCTGGGCGGCAACCGCCATGCGCCAGGCCCACTTGCCCCATGTCAGCACCATCACCTTGCCCCGCACCGGCTGGGCGCGTAACGCCCGCACCACCGCCTCTTCCGGCATGGATTCCTGCACGGCGCGCTCCACCACAAAACGCGTCGGCGCCCTTTGCTGCATCACGAAAAAAACCTCCCCTTTTCACGTATCCGTAGTGTGTGAAAAAAGGCAGGTTTTCTTTCCTGGTCTTTTCTGCGCTTTCTGCGCTTTTCGTTATTCTTGTGTGGGCTGCTCCTTTGCGCGTTTGTCGATAGACGCCCTCACCTTGATGGTTCCAAAGGCCAGCAACACCAACATCGGCTCATACTCTTTGGCAATCGCCAGATAGATCAAAACACCACCGGTGGCGAACATGATCAAGGTTTGTCACTAAAAATGAAGGATACCAACAAACAGTCCATCCAGAACATCCAAGATTGTCTACCCCTCTTGCAACATCCTCCATCATGCGGGAGGATGAGGACAACGTGGATAGTATCCGCTACAGGCTCTCCAAGCAGCGCAGCAAGGCCTCCACCGCTTGGGGATGAAACTGCGTCCCTGCGGCCTTGCGCAGCTCCTTGGCGGCGCGCTCCCTGCCCATGGCACTGCGGTACGGCCGCTCACTGGTCATGGCCACGTAAGCATCCGCCACCGCCAGGATCGCCGCAGGCAGTTGCACCGCATCCCCCCGCAAATGCTCGGGATAGCCCTGCCCATCGTACCGCTCATGATGCTGCCGAACCAGGGTCGCAGTCTCCTCGTCGATACCTGTGTCGGCTAGAATGGCGCAGCTTTTCTCTACATGCCGCCGCATCTGTACCCAGTCGCTTTCCTGCAGGGGCAGCTCCTTGTGTAGCAACAGGTCATCAATCCCCACCATGCCAACATCGGCCAACAGCGCCGCTTCCCGTAAGTGCGCAATCTGCCGGTGTTTGTAGCCCATAGCCCGGGCCATTCGGATGGCGCAGATCCCCACCCGGTGTCCGTGTCCCTGCAAATAGGGGATCTTTTGTTCCACCTCGGCGACCAACGATTCCAAGCCACGTCGTGCGTCCAGGTGCGCCTGTTTCAATAGATCCCGCTGAATGTGAAGCCAAAGCGTCAACAATAACGCAAGCAGAGCAAGGGCCATCCCCGCCGGTGTGGCCAAAGGAGTCAGGAGCAGGAGCGCCACCGCCGCAGTGATCGCCGTACCCATACAGGCCCGCATGAATCCTTCCGCGATGGAGCGCCCCTCCACCTGCGTCCCAAACAGCCGCGCAAACACGCAAAACACCCAAGTAAGCACGCACAGCGCGGCGGAAAACCCGCCCAACGCCACCAGCGAATCCAGTGACAGGTATCCTGCTGTGACTTGGTTGACCTGGGCATACAAGATGCTCCCCAAGTAAATTGCCGCCAGTACCGAACTGTCCAGCAACAGCGCCTCCAGTGGCGACACCAGCCAGCGCCAGCGCAACTGACCACTGTGGGGATCCCGCGTCAGGGTGCACAGACCGCCAACCAGATACGCCACCATGGCAGCCAACACATGCCAGCGTACCGCCAGCACCACCGCAAGACCGCAAGCGACGTATGCGGGCTGATATGCATCCCGCCATAGCGGAAAGGAGCGGAACAACGTGATCAGCACCACCGTTACGACAAAGTGGAGAAGCATCGTCTGCTCTCCACTTGTATAATGAGGGCGCGCTGAAATCAATGCGCCGTATAGGGCCGCACCCACAGCAATCATCATGAGGGCGGTGTACGCGATCTGGTTCTTTTTCATGTAACGCCTCCGGGCCTTAAGATTTGATCAGGCCCAGGACACGGTTTGCCGCGTCCAACACACATTTGACCGCCGCGCTGTCAGTATTGTCATCCACCAGGACACAACCCACCAACTGGCGATCCTTGCGGGCACATTGCACCATGGCCACCATGGCCTGCTGTCCGGCAATGTGGATGTGGATGATGTCCAACAGCGTGAACTCTCGGTCCCCCACATAGGCGTTGACTGCCTCCACCGCAGCCTGCGCCATCATGGTGGCGCGCTCGTCCGGATCTTCCGTCTGGGGGCTATCACCCGCGTACTCGCGGCCGTTGTGCTCTAGCAACACCGTTGCCGACATCCGCTTGTGTCGGAAGTGCAAATCCATCCCGCAAAAGTTCAAACGCGCATGGGTGCGTTGCGCTGGCTGTTCCGCGTGCGCAAGCGGCTGAACAGGTTCCGGCTGATGCACAGGCGCGAGCTGGCTGACGGGCTGCGCAGACGGGAAGATCGGCGCATCTGCTTCTTGCGCAGGGGACGCGATGACCTCCTCTGCCATGGGAGGCTCGTGATCCCCTTCATCCTGGGCAGGTGCATGCTCCTCAATCGGGGCGATGTTGATGGTGTTCCAGTCCACGTCCAGTTCGAAGGTAGTATTGAGGGCATCCTGAATATCACGGGTCAGCTGATACGCGTTCCCCGCTTCTTCCGCCGGGAACACGGTGATCGTACGAACAGAGCCGTCTGGGTGGAATGCAACGTCGGCGGATCGCACGCCCTCAATGCGGCTGATTAACTCACGCCAAAGTTCCTCGCGGCTTGCCGGTTCAAAATCCGCATCGGTCAAATCGTTAAGCTCCAGCAGATTCTCGATATCAGGCTGCAGAGAACCGAACTTAGGCCGCTTTATCTTATCGTTTGCCATCTCTTACGCGCCTCCCTTCGTCAGGTTGATCCGGGGATCTACTACCTTATACATGATGTCAACGACGAGGTTCATAAAGACAATAAATACTGCCAGAACGATTGTCGTGCCCATGATTATAGGATAGTCGCGGTTTAGAATGGACGAGACGAAATAACGCCCCAAGCCGGGGATCGAGAACACCTGCTCAACAACAAAGGTTCCTGTGAGCGTGAATGCGATCTGGGGACCGAGATAAGTAATGACAGGGATAAGCGCATTGCGCAGGGCGTGCTTAAAGATAA
>JAVBUS010000147.1:0-7271 GCA_031555125.1 Eubacteriales bacterium
ATACCTGCATCGACGCCCAGCATCTTTAGTGTACGCTTGACGGTGGCAGATGCTTCTCCCGCCGTAGTGAAGTTCCCGGCTTCCACCACATAGGTCTCCGACAGCTTTTTCTCCTGCATGTCACTGCCTCTTTTCGCATCCGGCAAGGCCGTTCGCATAGAGGATGCCGCAGGACACATACAAGGTGTGACGGGTGGTCAGGATCACGATACCGCGTTCCTTGGCCATCTCGGTGAGGTCCTCGGTAGGTTGTTTGCCGCGGGAGAACACGATGCAGTTAATGTCCAGCATCTCCGCGGTGCGAATGACATGCGGATTGGTCAAGCCGGTGATCAGCACCGTCCGATCCTTGACAAAAGCCAGCACATCGCTCATCAGATCCGAGCCGCACGCCGATTGAATGTCAATCTCCAGGTTTCCGTTGACGACCACTTGCGCGTCCAATAGCCTCGCAATGGATTGAATGGTCATTGCATTCCCTCATTCCCTGCACATGTAGCCCAAATCAGATGCGCTGTGCGGTGATTTGTCGGGTGTATTGGACATAGCGCCACAGCAAGTCGATTTGGTGATACTTGATTTTCGACGTCATGATGACGGTTTCCTGTGCGTTCTGCATACAAATCGTTTCCAAGCCCTGTGCTGCATTATCCAGCAGATTGCGCAGACCGACCACCACATCACTTTGGCTGCCGCTAAGCGCTTGCTCCAATGCCTTTTGTTTGGCCAAAATGTTGAGGCGTACCTCCTGGGTCGCCAGGATGACCCCTGCCCCGTCGATGCGCTGTTTATCCAACTCCATGGACAGACGACCCAGTTCCTGCAGCGCCGCGTTCAGTGCATCGTAACTATTCTGCAACGCCTCGATTTGTGCCGGTGCGGCGGTGACCGCCAACTCCACAGCGTCGGCGGAGAGACGATAAATGTAGCTGTCAATTCCCTGGCCATCCTTCAACCGTGCCTTGATGGTTTCTGCCTCGTCCCGGGAGTTGTAGACCGCAGCCAGTACGCGAAAGGAGGTGTCTTCCAACGTGTATCCCGCCGCGCCGCGCCCTACATACTGGCCGGCCTGTTTTCGAGCCGCCTCGTCGCTGCTATAGGCCCCGAACTGAATGGCGTACCAATCTTGGGCGGGGACAAACACAGACTGACTACCTGTCTGATCCGGAGCCTGTGTGGCGAACCCTGGCTGTGGCACTTCGTCCACGAGTTGCGTCGTACCCGGGGTAGGTGCAACGATTGCCGCCGGGGTTGGCGTCACCGGGGCGATGGGTGCGGGCGTTGCCGTTGGTGCGCCGCCGAACCGAATGGTCTGTGAGAGAATAAAAAGCGCGGCAGCAAACAGTGTCAGTGCTACCAGGCGCTGGAGACCTCGCCCCGCGGGATAGCGCTTGGTGCGCAATCTCGTCTGTTTCATGGCTGACCACACCCTCCTGCCTTGTGTTGGTCAAGCATATGCGCAGGGCGGTGGGCATATGCATCTTGCGCTGCGTCCCCACCCGTGATACCATAAAAGGACTATGATCCGTCCAAATGAGGAGGCGCCATGCAATATCAGTTGGATACCATCCCGGTATGGGATGCATACAAGACAGGGGGCGAATGCCCGCTGTGCGCGCTGCGTACACAAAATGAACATATGTATGTGGAGAGTTTTTTGGGCGCATCGGTGATGGAGCCCAGCACCCGGGTGGAGGTCAACGAGAAAGGATTTTGTGGACGCCACTTTGCCATGATGTTCGCGGAATCGAACCGGCTTGGCTTGGCGCTGATCACCCATACTTATATGAAGGATGTTATCGCCACCGTCGATGCCCAGTTGGCTTGCCCCGGCGAGGGCGGAAGGTTCTCGCTGTTTCGCACCAACAAAGGCAGCGACTCCCTTCGCGCCGCCGGACGCATCGTGGACCGTATCAATAAATGTGTGATGTGCGAGCGCCTAGATTATACCATGCACCGCTACGCCTACACGCTGACACATCTGCACGCCCACGATGCCGACTTTCGGGATCTATTCGCCCATTCCTTGGGGCTTTGTCTGCCCGATCTGGTGCTGGTGTTGCAGATGGCAGATGAGCACCTACATGAAAAACCGCGGCAAGCTTTTTATGCCGCGGTTTCCGCCTTGCAAAAGGAGCATCTATCTCGGATCGAAAAGGAACTGGAATGGTTCACGCTCAAGTTCGACTATCGTAACCAGGACAAGCCTTGGGGCAACAGCCGGGACGCGTTGGCCCGCGCTATACAAAAGCTTAGCGGCACATCGGTGCGCCAGGACTGATTACGCCAGAGGCATTTCTTCTTGCTGATACCGTTCCACCAGTACCCCGGACTCCCCTAGGATCTCCAGGGAAAAATCATCCGGATAGCCATGCTGATACACCACCCGACGGATCCCCGCGTTGATTAGGATCTTGGTGCACATCACACAGGGCTGATGGGTGCAGTATAGCGTAGCGTCTTCGATGCTGATGCCAAGCTTGGCCGCCTGCACGATGGCGTTTTGTTCCGCGTGGACGGCATAGCAAAACTCCTGGCGCTGCCCGCTGGGGATGTTCATCTTTCTGCGAAGGCACTCACCGCGTTCCACGCAGGTCTTGATGCCTGCGGGTGCACCGTTGTATCCGGTGGTCATGATGCGCTTATCTTTGACGATCACCGCGCCAATCTTTCGCTCCGGCTGATAGCAACTGGCCCAGCTGGCAATAACGTGCGCCATTTGCATGAATCGATGATCCCACTTATCAAACATATAGTCATCCTCCCGCGCGTGTAGACTACATGTAGTATATCATGCAAAATTCGCTTGTCAATCCCATCATCATGCGTCTGCGACATGCATAGCGTAGACGGGTGATGAGTGTGACCAAAAAGAAGAGGCCTGTTCGCAAAAAAACTTTGCTGGAACAGACCGCTGTGCTGACGGGGTCCAATGTGGCGGTACGGGCGCTGGGGTTCGCCATGCGCATTTGGTTTTCCCGGGTGATGGGCGCCGAGGCTTTGGGCATTATGGAACTGTCCACCTCGGCCCATTTATTGTGGATTACACCGGTGACATCAGGGCTGCCCTTGGTGCTCTCCCGGGCGGTTGCGCAAGCGGAAGCAAACGGCGACCACGCCGCGGCCCGCAAGGCCCTCTACGCCGCCCGTCGTTTGGTGCTGCGCATCAGTGCGTTGATGCTGCCCATTCTGTTCGTTGCCTCCCCCTGGATTGCCAGGTTGCTGGGGGACGACCGTACGCTCCCCTCGTTGTGGGCCTATCTGCCCTGTTTGCCCATTCTTGGGTTGTCCGCCGCATACAACGGATATTGTTACGGTATAGGTACCACTGTTCCTCAATCCACTTCCGAAGTCGTGGAACAGGGGCTTCGCTTTGCGCTCTCGGCGACACTGTTTTATTGCTTGCACAACGCCACCATCGCATGGACCGCCGCCTTCCCAGCCATAGCCACCGCCGTTGGGGAGGGGATCGGCGTCGTCCTGGCGGCACTGATGGTGCGCGCCACGCTCAAGGGTTCCCCCACGCCACCGGACCGAAAACTGGAACGCACACTCTTTGCACGCTCCTTGCCCATGACTTGCACCCGGTTGGTAACCACTGTCGTGCGGACACTGAGCGCTATCATTATTCCCCTGCGGTTGCGGGCCAGCGGTTTGTTGGCGATGGAGGCCACGGCCCGTTTGGGCATGCTACAGGGCATGGCGTTACCTCTGGTGATGATGCCGTCTGTGTTTACCGGCGCGTTGGCCATGGTATCCGCGCCTGCGCTCGCAGCACGCCAGCGGGATCCGGTGGCCACGCGGCGACTGGTATGGAGGCTTTTGCCTGCTTCGCTGCTGATTTCCGCCGCCGCCATGGCCGTCATCTATTACGGCGCAGACTTTTTCAGTCGAACGTTATACCACCAGGCAGAGCTATCACCGTTGCTGCATGCGCTTGCGCCTCTGGTGCCGCTCTTTGGGGTACAACAGGTGGCCAGTTCCATGCTAGCGGGACTTGGCATGCAGCGCAAGGCCATGCAAGCCGCGCTGGCCGGATCCGTGCTATCCCTTGCGCTGACCTGGCTTTGGGCTGCCGTACCATCGCTACGGCTCATGGGCTGCGTCTATGCGATGATGGCCGGTCAGGGCATGACCCTGTTGCTCAATCTAAGCAATCTGTTTGGCGCGTTGCGAAAGCATTGACTCGTTATGCCGCCAGCAGAACGTGCACCTCGTCTCCGGTGAGCAGTTCCCGCTGTTCTAGCGCGTCGGCGATGCGGAGCAACGCATCGCGATGCGTATCCAGCAGCGCCATGGTATGGGTGTAGACTTGCGCTGCATGCTGCCTGACGATGTCGCGCTCCGCCTCGCTGATGGGCAGGCTCTCCCGCAGGGATGTCCGTGATACCAGACCGATCCGTGGCTCCATCCCCCATTCGAAGCACATGCGCGTCACCAACTCGGTGGCCTTTTCCAAGTCGTTGGAGGCGCCGGTGGTCACTTCGCTCTCGCCAAATACCAGTTCCTCGCCGGCCCGACCTGCCAACGCCACGGCAATGTGGGCTTCCAGCTCGGTGCGCGTATGAAACATGCGATCCGGTTGTATGGCCCAACTGTAGCCTGCCGCGCCTTTTGTGGATGGGATAATGGATACATGGGCCAGCCGACTGTCCGGCAAGGTCAACAATGTCACCAGGGCATGCGCCGCCTCGTGGACTGCGGTCACCCGCTTTTCCCGCACTGTGATGCCGGTTCGGTCAACCTTTTCTTCCCCCACTAACTGGGTCTGCATGGCGCGATGGATGTCCGGCCCGGTGATTTGCCCGTCGCCGCGTCTTGCTGCGGCGATGGCGGCTTCATTCAGCATGCTTTCCAGCTTCGCGCCGCTAAAGTACACGGTGCTGCTGGCGATGGCATCCCAATCCACATCCGATGCAAAAGGCTTTTGACCGGCGTGCATTGCCAGGATGCGGCGACGTTCCGCCTTTCCGGGCAACCCTACCTCGATCTGGCGGTCAAAGCGCCCGGGTCGCAGCAATGCTTCGTCCAAGGTATCTAACCGATTGGTGGCTGCAACCACCACCACGCCCTCGTCGCCGGAGAACCCGCTCATCTCTGTCAGCAGCGCATTGAGCGTCTGTTCCCGTTCATCGTTGCCATTGTCCCTTTTTTTTCCCATTGCGTCCAACTCATCAATAAACACCACAGCACGCTCGCTCTTGCGGGCCTTCTTGAACAGATCCCGGACCCGTGCGGTACCCACACCCACATACAGGTGTACAAAGTCCGAGCCGCTCACCGCGTAAAACGGTACCCCGGCCTCCCCGGCCAGTGCCCGCGCCATCAAGGTTTTACCGGTGCCCGGCGGTCCGTACAGGAGTACGCCATGTGGGATCCGCGCACCATACGCGGCATACTTTTGCGGATCCCGTAAAAAGTCCACCAAGCCACGCAGGCTGGACAGCGCTTCCTCATTGGCGGCTACATCGGCAAAGGTGACGCTAGGCACCACGGCCTCGGCGTCCATTTCTGCCACCCTACCGGTCTTCCGCTTGCCTTGTCGCGAAAGACCGATGAAGAGCACCACGGTCAGCAGCCCCACGCCTACCAAGGTGGGCACCGGCTGCGTAGCCGCTTCCCCTACGGCAATGCCTTGGTTGAGCAGCTCCTCCTTGTAGCCTTCACGACGCGGGTTTTCTGTGGTATAACGCGTGCCATCCACGGTGACAAGTTCCATAGTCGCGGATTGCCCCAGGGTGACTGAGGCAACGTCCCCAGCTTCCACCAGCTTGACGAATGTGCGGTACGGCAAGCCCGGAAGTGGCCTGAAGGCAATACAGCCTGCGGCAATCAGCATAGCGCATGCCAACAAAATCTGTATGCTCATCTTGATTCTGGTCACTTTGGTCACAGCTACCACCTCCATATAAAAATATAATCATTTATCGCTCACAGTATACAGGCATATGCACCGATTGTCCATGTCCAAATACTGTCTGATCTGTTGGCGCGTGTTTCGCATGCGCCGCGGACACACTACGAGCAATCATTGCGCTTTTGTTTGATAAAGGAGGTTTTTCGCCGCATGAGCGAGGAGCATAAGACGGATAGCACTGCGCCGCAGGAAGTGCACGAGGAGGAGCACGCCCTGCCGGATGCCCAGGACGGCGCACCGCCACCACCCAGAAAACCGCATCGGTTTCGCCGATGGATCGGCCGCATTGCATTGGGTATGTTGGCATTACTCTTGGTTTGCGGTGTGTGGGCTTACTTTGCCTGGGATGTGGGTAATTGGCAGCGTATTGATGCCACAAAGATCACCAACCTGCAGCAAACCACTTTGCTGTATGATCAAAAAGGGGACCTGATCACCAGCGTGCAGGCGGTGGAAAATCGCACCATCGTCCCCCTGTCCCGCGTGCCGATGCATGTCCGCAATGCTTTTTTGGCGGCGGAGGATCTGCGCTTTTATCACCATCCGGGCATTGATGTGGTGCGCATCGCGGGGGCGGTCGTGAGCAACGCCAAGGCCGGCTCCTATCGAGAGGGCGCCTCCACCATCACCCAGCAATTGGTTAAGCTGTCGCACCTCACCGACGAAAAAACGCTGGAGCGCAAATTGCAGGAAGCATACTTGGCCCTCCAGTTGGAACAAGACTATACGAAGGATGAGATCCTAGAGATGTATCTGAACTTTATCAACTTCGGTAATGGCGCGTACGGGGTGCAAGCCGCTGCCCAGCGGTACTTCGGCGTAAACGTGGACGACTTGACGCTGGTGCAGGGAGCGGCCTTAGCCGCTATTATCAAGTCACCCACCGGCTATACACCAACACGGCACCCGGAAGCCAACAAGAACAGACGCAGCTATATTCTAAGTACCATGCTGGCAGAAGGGATGATTGATGAAACTGCTGCGAAGGAGGCGGAAGGTACCACACTCACTTTGGCAGAGCATGTGGAGGAACCGCCGCTTTACGGATGGTTCGTCGATGCCGCCCTGGAGGAAGCGCAGACGTTGCTGGGACTGTCCGCCACGGACGTATTAGGCAGTGGCCACCGGATCTATACCACCATGGATCCGCGTCTGCAGGACATTGCCGATCAGATTTACGCCCAAAAGAAGTACTTCCCCAGCAATGCGCGGGACGGTGTGCAGGCGCAAAGCGCTTTGTCTGTGGTGGATGTGCACACAGGGGCCTTATTGGCACTGGAAGGCGGTCGTAGCTATAATGTCCGTCGCGGCCTAAACAGAGCCACCGACATGCGGCGCTCCCCCGGATCCGCCA
>JAVBUS010000096.1:0-13065 GCA_031555125.1 Eubacteriales bacterium
GTTAGGGTAACACCGCACAAAGGAGCGTCGTTGGACACGCGGGAGATTTTCGCGCTGATCGAGGAGCCTGCAGGAAGCCGTGGCAGCGCCACGGCGACCGAAAGCGCGACATAGAGCAGCACGAAAAGATCCCTGTGGACGACTGCCCGATTTGTGCGGTGTTGCCTTAGATCGTATCAACCCGCCAGCAGCAATAGCACCGATATCACCACGCCGCAGGACACCACCGCCACGGCCAAGAGCAGACATGCCTGGGTGATATCCCCGGACAGGGGTCTGCGGGGATGGGGTTCGTGGGGGCTGAGTCCCAGCGCCGCCAGCAAGGTGGTATAGAGCGGCTCCTCTCCCTTGGGTAGGGCCAGCAGCTCTCCTCGGGCCTGTTTGCCGTGTTGACCCACCACGTCGGCGGTAAGGGCCACGATCCAAGCGGCGGCTCTGCCCAAAGGTCTTGCGCCATCCCGGAGCCAGTCCGCCACCGGCAGCCATACCAAGGCACGCAGGGCCGTATACCCCCACAGCGCCATGGCGGGCAGCCAGGTCGATGTCATGCCGCCGATGCCGATCAACAGCAGTGGCAGAAACACCCCGGGCGCAAAGCCCCGGGCCAGCGTGTGCAGTGCGCCCATGGCGGTCCGATCATAGGCGGTCTCCCCCGCCAACTCCGGACGATAGTTGCCGCTGTCCAGGCCCCGCTGGGCGGCAATGGCTTGATCGAACAAGGTACGTGCCTCCAGCGTCAGCCAGCAAACCACCGCCGCCAGTACCGGATGTATCGTTGCGCTCAGCGCCGCCACCAGCATCAGAGAGCCGACGCTGATACCCATGCGCATGCGCTCCCACTGCGGCACGCGGGGCCCCAACTGCCGGTCCAGCATCTGGATCCAGCGCTGGGCCAGCACCTCTCCCCGCATCCAATACCACAGGCGGGGCACGCATACCTCCAGCGCCAACACCAGCCAAAACACCCATAACTTCATGCAAATCAACTCCTGGCCCTATTATAGAAAATGCGCCTGGGACTGTCAATTCCCTTCACAAACCAGCGACAGAACGGCCCGATTGTGGTATACTGCTGCTATTCACGGTTGCTTAGGAGGTGTTCTCTGTGCGTTCATCCCTGCGGCGCATCCTGGCCGCGCTGCTTTTGCTTTGCCTGCTTCCCCTGGGCGCGGCGGCCGAGACACTGGAGGTTAAAGAGCAACTGCATCCCGATCTGCCGCCCTTTCTTTTTCGACTTTCCTATCACCAGGACGGCATGTACTGGTACGTAGAGACCATCACCATCCTGCGGGAAGACGGTAACCTGGTGCAGAGCATCGCCCTGGAAACGCCTGCGGAAACATTTGACAACGAGACCCTGAGCCTAGGGTTTGAGGATATGAACTTCGACGGCTATGCGGATATGTACATCATGCAATATGTGTCCCTGGGCAGCAGTCTGCTCTATCACTGCTGGCTGTGGGATCCCGCAACGCAACAGTTTGTTTACAATATGCCCTTGAGCCAGATCCCCTCGCCCACCTTCGACCAGAATCAGCAGTTGGTGCACGGCCACTCCCGGGAAGCCTCCTACGACCCCCTGACGCAGCAAGACTACAGCGCCGTGCGGAACGGGGCCACCAAGGCCGTCGAGACCCACTACACCTACATCGGCGGGGTGCCGGTGCTCATCGGCCAGACCAGCAGGGTATTCGACCTGGACGGACACACCGCCATCACCATCATCGAATCCATCGTGGACGGGGAGATGATGATCACCGACATCCAACGGGAAGAGATTGATCCGGAACAGTACCTGACGCCGGAGTACGTGCAAGAGGAGTATGGCCGGGATCCAAACGCGGCGTCAGAATAATATTTCCTTTACAAATCCGTTCTTTTGGTTATAATAGAATCCGCATAGCAACGCGATGAAGGGAACGTCCGCGCGCGAGCATCCGCACAGCGAACCGGAAATGGTGGAAGCCGGTCGGAAGGCGCATGGAGCATCACCCCAGAGCGGCGGAACCGAACTGCAGTAGGTCCCGACGGTTTCCCCCGATATCGGGAACAGAGCGGATGCGCATTGCGCGTCAATTTGGGTGGTACCACGGAGAGATCCGTCCCTGTTTGGGGACGCGATCTCTTTTGTTACGTACAATACAAAAGCTGAAGGAGGCACTTTCATGCGCAAGTCCTTCGCAACGATCTTCACAATGCTGATCTGCATCGTACTATGGGCAACCCCTGCACTGGCCCGGCCCGATGCCGCCCGTTTGGCGGAAAAGACCATTGGCCAGTTCGAGGACGCCGCCAGCCTACACATGGATATGATGGTGTACTATGGCATCGATCCCCTGCTGTGGCCCCCTCGGGATCTGGCGACGTTGTCCGTCGACGTGCTGCGCGGACCTGTGCTGATGCGGATCCAGGGCACCCAGGACGATCGGACGATCCTTGCCTATGTGCAGCAGGACGAAACCGACGTTGGGCTTTATGCCCAGGTCGACGACCAATGGCGTCGCCAGCGGGCCGCCACGATCCCAGAGGCAATGGGCGTGCTGGGCATCGCATCGCCGGAAACCCTGTTGACCTACCTGCGCGGGGCGGAAAAGTGGAAGTGCACCGAGGAAACCGAACAGTACGAGGGCCGGGAGGTCTATCACCTGTCGGCACAGCTCAAGGCGGATTACATCCAAGCCACGGCGCATTTGTTTGGTCTGTCCGGCGGTACCCATGCCGAAAGCCTGACCCGGGACAAGAAACTGTCCCTGCCCATGACGGTGCTGGTGGATGTCAAGACGCAGAACATCGCCTATATCCGGGTGGACTTGGGCCATTATCTGGCGGCGCTGATGCAGAGTTCCGGCGCGTCGGTTTCCGCGGTGAGCTCCGCCGTGGAGGCAGCATTCTCCCAGTACGACAGCGTAGAAACCTTTACCGTCCCCGCTGAAGCCGCGGGCGCCTTTATGCCCCCGCCGCCCAGCGCCCGATAATCAAATCAAAAAAATGGAGGAATCCCCATGCCCTATCAAAAAGTGCCCACAACCCTAGACTTTATCGCCCGGGAGCAAGAGGTGCTGACCTTTTGGCAGTCACAGGGCATCTTTCAAAAAGCCCTGAAGCAAAACGCCGGCAAGGAGCCCTTCACCTTTTTTGATGGACCGCCTACCGCCAACGGCAAGCCGCATATCGGCCACATCCTGACCCGGGCTATCAAGGACCTGATCCCCCGGCACCGCGCCATGAAGGGTTACGACGTGATGCGCAAGGCCGGCTGGGATACCCACGGACTGCCCGTGGAGCTGGAAGTGGAAAAGCAGCTGGGCCTGGACGGCAAACCGCAGATCGAGGCCTATGGCATCGAGCCCTTTATCGGCGAGTGCAAAAAGTCGGTGTGGAAGTACAAGGGCGAGTGGGAGCGCATGAGCGAGCGGGTGGGCTTTTGGGCTGATATGGAGCACCCTTACGTCACCTATGAGAACGAGTACATCGAGTCGGTATGGTGGTCGCTGAAGACCATTGCCGACAAGGGCCTGCTCTACAAGGGGCACAAGGTGGTGCCTTACTGTCCCCGCTGCGGCACAGCCCTGTCCAGCCACGAGGTGGCCCAGGGCTATAAGGAGGTCACGGATACCTCGGCCTTCGTCCGTTTCGCGGTCAAAGACCGTCCCCATACCTACCTTTTGGCGTGGACCACCACCCCCTGGACGCTGCCCAGCAATGTGGCCCTGTGCGTCAACGCCACAGAGACCTATTGCGAAGCCACCTGGCAGGGGGATACCTATATCCTGGCCCAGGCGCTGATCCCCCAGGTATTCGGTGAGGAAGCCGCCCAGGTGGCGGTGGAAAAAACCCTACAGGGCGAAAACCTGCGCGGCCTGGCCTACACGCCCTTATTCCCCTATGCCCAAGTCAAAGAAAACGCCTGGTACGTGGTGTGCGATCCCTACGTGACGCTCAGCGACGGCAGCGGCATCGTGCACATCGCTCCGGCCTTTGGCGAGGACGACGCACGGGTAGGCCGGGAGAATGGTCTGCCCTTCGTGCAACTGGTGGATTCCCAGGGCAAGTTCGTAGCAGAAACCCCTTGGGCCGGCACCTTTGTCAAACAGGCGGATCCCCTGATCCTGGACGCTCTGCGAGAGGCCGGATTGCTGCACAGAACCCTGCCCTATCTGCACAACTATCCCCACTGCTGGCGCTGCGATACGCCGCTATTGTACTATGCCCGGGCCTCGTGGTTTATCCAAATGACGGCCGTGCGGGAGCGGCTGATGGCCAGCAACCGCTCCGTGGACTGGCTGCCGGAGAACATCAAAGAAGGCCGCATGGGCGACTTTATCGAAAACGTCATCGATTGGGGCCTTTCCCGGGAACGCTATTGGGGCACGCCGCTGCCGATCTGGACCTGCGAATGCGGCCACGTCCACGTCATCGGCTCCCGGCAGGAACTGGGCGAGATGAGTACATCGCCCCTGGCCGCCGACCTGGAACTGCACCGGCCCTTTATCGACCGGGTGGTGCTGGGTTGCCCGGCCTGCGGGGGCGATATGCACCGGGTCAGCGAAGTCATCGACTGTTGGTACGATTCCGGCTCCATGCCCTTTGCCCAATGGCACTATCCCTTTGAAAACAAGGAGGCCTTCGAGCGCAATTTTCCGGCCCAATTTATCTCCGAGGCCGTGGATCAAACCCGGGGTTGGTTCTATACGCTGCTGGCCATCTCCACCTGCCTGTTCGATCGGTCGCCCTTTGAGCACTGCGTGGTGATGGGCCACGTCCAGGACAAGGACGGCAAAAAGATGAGCAAACACACCGGCAATGTCATCGATCCCTGGACGGCGCTGGATGCCCAGGGCGCCGACGCGGTGCGCTGGTACTTCTACACCAACGGCGCGCCCTGGCTACCCAGCCGCTTCTATCTGGAGGCGGTCAGCGAGTCCCAGCGCAAGTTTATGGGCACCCTGTGGAACACCTACGCCTTCTTTGTGCTCTATGCCAACATCGACGGCTTTGATCCGGCTCAGCATCCCCTGGACAAGGTGGAACTGTCCCTGATGGACAAGTGGATCCTCTCCCGTCTGCACTCCCTGATCCGGGATGTGGATCAGGGGCTGGAAGCCTATCGCATCACGGAACCGGCCCGGGCCATCGGCGACTTTGTGGACGCATTGTCCAACTGGTACGTGCGGCGCAGCCGGGAGCGCTTTTGGGGTAAGGGCATGGCCGGTGACAAGGAAGCAGCCTTTGCTACCCTCTATTATGTGCTGGAAACCCTGTCCCGCCTGATCGCGCCCTTTACTCCCTTCCTGGCGGAAACCATGTACCGCAACCTGGTGTGCAGCGTCTCCCCCAACGCGCCGGAATCGGTTCACCTGTGCACCTATCCCGCCGGCGATGCCCGTTACATCGACGGGGAGTTGGAGCAGCACATGGCAGCCCTGTATCAGGTCGTGGAGTTGGGCCGCACTTGCCGCAGCAACGCCGGCCTAAAGGTGCGCCAACCGCTGCCCGCCATGTACGTGCGGGGCGCGGCCATGCCGGAGTTGTTCTCCGCCCTGGCTGCCGATGAGCTGAACCTGAAGCAGGTGCGCTTTACCGACGACACACGGGACTTTACCACCTATCAGCTCAAGCCCCAGATGCGCACCCTGGGTCCCAAGTATGGCAAGCTGCTGGGCAAGATCGGCCAACACCTGCAAACGCTGGACGGCAACGATGTGGTGGACGCCTTTGGCCGTGGGGAAACGCTGTGCTTCACCCTGGATGATACCCAGGTGACGCTGGCCCAGGAAGACGTGCTGACCGAGCCCATGCAAAAGCCGGGCTTTGTGGCGGAAATGGACCGGAACGTCACCGTGGTGCTGGATACCAACCTAACCCCGGAGCTGGTGGCCGAAGGCTATGCACGAGAGGTTATTTCCAAGCTGCAGACCATGCGCAAGGAAGCCGATTACGAGGTCACCGACCACATCCGCGTAGGTTTTGTGGCCGATGCGGAGCTGGTACGGGTCATCATGCAGTATGCGGCCCAGATCCAGGCCGCAGTGTTGGCCGATGTGCTGGATCCTTCCCACTTTGACGGGGATGTCTACACCAAGGAATGGAACATCAACGGCCTGACCGCCGTGCTGTCGATCCAGAAAGTGTGATGCCATGTTTGTAGCCAACCAATGGCAATCCTATGAAGTGCTGGACACCGGCGACGGCGAGAAGCTGGAGCGCTGGGACAGCGTCATCTTGCGCCGGCCGGATCCCCAGGTGCTCTGGCCCAAGGCGGATCCCGCCCTGTGGGACCGGGCCGATGCTTGGTACCACCGCAGCGAGAAGGGCGGCGGCGCATGGGAATTCTTTCGTACCCTGCCGGAGCGCTGGGTGCTGCCCTGTGGGGATCTGCGCTTTTATGTGCGACCCACGGGATTTAAGCACACCGGCCTTTTCCCCGAGCAGGCCACCAACTGGGACTGGATGGCGGGATTGATCCGTGGCCGGATCGCCTCCGGGGGCACGGCGCCCCGGGTACTCAACCTGTTCGCCTACACCGGCGGCGCCACCGCGGCCTGCGCCCAGGCCGGCGCTCAGGTCTGCCACGTGGACGCGGCCAAAGGCATGGTGCAGTGGGCACGGGAAAACGTCGACCTGTGCGGTATCGACACCCAACGCACCCGCTGGATCATCGACGACGCGCTCAAGTTCGTACAGCGGGAAGCCCGGCGCGGCAGCCTGTACGACGGCATCCTGATGGATCCCCCTTCCTATGGCCGGGGCCCCGGGGGCGAAGTCTGGAAGCTGGAGAACGAGCTATACGGCCTGGTGGCCGCCTGCGCGGAAGCCCTAAGCCCGAATCCGCTTTTCTTTTTAATCAACAGCTACACCACCGGGCTGGCGGCTTCGGTGCTAAAGAACATGATCGACCGCACCGTGACGCCCCGCTTCGGCGGTTCTTCGGTGGCGGAGGAGCTAGGCCTGCCGGTGACGGCGGGAGGCGTGCTGCCCTGCGGCGCGTCCGGTCGGTGGCAACATGACTGACCGCCCACAAGGGGACATTGCCATTGTATACGAGGACAACCACGTGTTGGTGGTGGTCAAACCCCCGAATCTGCCCACCCAGGCCGATGCATCCGGTGACGCAGATCTGCTGACCCGGATGAAGGACTACATCAAGATCGCCTATGGCAAGCCCGGCGCAGTCTACATGGGGCTGGTGCATCGGCTGGATCGTCCGGTGGGCGGACTGGTGGTGCTGGCCCGCACCTCCAAAGCGGCGGCGCGGCTTAGCGAGCAGGCGCGTACCCATGCCCTGGCCCGCACCTATCTGGCGGTGGTGCGGGGCGACCCGGCGGAGAGCGCCACCCTGACGGATAGCCTGCGCAAGGACGAAGCAAAAAACCACGTCTCCGTGGTGCCGCCCGGTACGCCGGGGGCCAAGGAGGCGCGGCTGGACTATGTGTGCGTGGCGCGCATCCTCCACGGGGGGATGCCCCTGGCGCTGCTGCAGGTGTCCCTGCACACCGGGCGCTCCCACCAAATCCGGGTACAGTGCGCCCATGCCGGGCTACCCCTGTGGGGGGATGCCCGCTACGGCGACGGGCAACCCGGCCAGCAGATCGCGCTGTGGGGCACTGGGCTGGCCTTTGACCATCCCACCCTGCACACGGCTTGCACTTTTTGCGCACCGCCCCCGGTTGAGGTACCACCCTGGACGGCTTTCGCCACCCACCTCCCCTTGCCGGAGCGCCACATGCCAAAGGAGACCCCATACTGATTCCCGTTTGATTTCGCGCAATAGATCGCGAGGGGTTTTATCGCCTGGCTAGGATCCCGAAGGAGGCGTAGCGGGCAGCTACGCTGACAGAGCCGCGACAACGACAGGCGGCGAAAGATCCGCGAGATATGCGCTCAATCAAATGAGGAACCGTATAACCCCGCCGCAGAAGGGAGCATCCCATGGCCCCGACCCCACTGACCGACATACAACGCGGATTGCTGCGTTGCCCCGTGTGCCG
Source organism: Eubacteriales bacterium (assembly GCA_031555125.1). Classification (GTDB taxonomy): domain Bacteria; phylum Bacillota; class Clostridia; order Christensenellales; family Aristaeellaceae; genus WQXF01. The sequence goes on from JAVBUS010000096.1 coordinate 7,989, forward strand.
CAGCGCTATTACCCGCGCCGACGCGCATAGTCTATACTGTAAACGCCGACACTGTTTCGACTTGGCCCGAGCGGGTTATGTCAACCTGCTGCAAAAGCCGGTGCAAAGCGCCTATGACAAAGGTCTGTTCGATGCCCGATACGCAGTGCTGGCCAGCGGGTTCTTTGGGACGTTGGTGGCGGCGTTGGGCGATGCACTGGCCTGTCACTGCCCCACACAGACGCCCCGGATCCTGGACGCGGGCTGCGGCGAGGGGTCCATCCTGGCCGCCCTGGGACAGCGGTTGTCCGCCCAGTCCGTGCTGGCCGGGGTGGATCTGGCCAAGGACGCGGTGCGGTTGGCGGCGGCGCACTATGCCGGACCACTGTGGGGGGTGGCGGACCTCACTGCCCTACCCTTTGCCGATGGGGTCTTTGACGCACTGCTCTGCGTGCTATCCCCCTCCAACTACAACGAAAGCCGCAGGGTTCTGCGAACCGGCGGCCTACTGCTCAAGGTATCTCCCGGGCCGGACTACCTGCGGGAACTGCGCCACGGGTTGTACGCCGGGCAGGCCAAGGACTCCTACTCCAACGAACGGGTGGTGGAACACTTCGACCGCAGCTTTGGGCTGGTGGAAACCCGGACGATCCGCTATGCCGCCCCGGTTGGCGATCTGTTGCCCCAACTGCTGCGAATGACGCCGCTGGCCTGGCGGGCCGATGACGAAGCCCACAACCGCCTGCTGGAAGCCGGGCTGTCCCATGTCACCATCGATCTGTCGCTGATGATCGGCCGCAAGGCCAAAAAGGAGGGCGTGACCTATGCGTAGACTTGCGTTTTCCATGCTAGGCTGCATCGCCGGGCTTGCCCTGGCGGCCTATCTGCTGCCCGGGGTATCCTACACCGAGGTATCGGTGGTGGTGCTGATGGGCGCGGTGCTGGGGTTGGTATACACCATCCTTCGCCCGTTGGTCAAGACGCTGACACTGCCCCTGCGGATCCTGACGCTGGGGCTGCTCAATATCGTTATCGACGCCGGGCTGCTGTGGCTCGTGGCTGAGCAGTTCCAGGGCTTCACCATCGAGAGCTTTGGTCTGGCGGTGGTGTCCGCTTTCTTGGTCAATCTGTGCCGCAGCATCGTGCGCAGTGTGATCCGCTGAGGGCTAGGGCAACCCCGCACAAATCGGGCAGTCGTCCACGCGGATCTTTTCGTGCTGCTCTGTGTCGCGCTTCCGGTCGCCGTGGCGCTGCCACGGCTTCCTACAGGCTCCTCGATCAGCGCGAAAATCTCTCGCGTGGCCAGCTACTCTCCTTTGTGCGGTGTTACCCTAGAAGCCTTCCGTGAGCAGTACCTTTTGCTGGGTGAAGGCGGTCTTGATGGGCAGCAGGGCTTTGTCCGGATGGTCAAAGATGCCGGACTGATCGCCGCGCCCCATGAGCAGCTCTGTCAGCGCGGGGATGCCCAGCGTCACGACGGCCTTCTCCTGCGCACGCTCTACCCGGGCACTGCCACCGCCATAAGTCACGCGCCACGCACCTTGGTTCTGTGGCAATTGCGGATCCTCCACGCCAATGACAAACGCCCCCGGCACATCCGGGTATGGGCACAGGCGCAGGGCATCCTCCACCCGCACCACCCGGGCCATGCCCGCAGTATCTATTTTGCACTCCACATGATAGGGCTCTGGGAACAGGCGCAGCGGGTGCAGCCACTCCGGCGCCGCCCACACGAAATCGCTATAGGCCGCGTCCATGCTGCGCAACATGCCGAACAGCCCTGTCAGGGCATCACGATCGGTAAAGGCGATCTCCCTTGCAAAAAGCTCTTTTCCGCCGGGCTGGTTGCGCACAACCAAGACCATGTAGGCCCGCACCGTCCCGGCATCATCCTGCCATGTATAGGTATACTGCCGCTTGGTATATGGATCGACATCCAACAAATTGCGCCAATGCGCGTCCTGGCGCACCACGGCCAAGTTACAACCCTGGGTAAACGCATCATACACCGCCCGCAGCGGCGCATCGTCCTGTCCCGGCATCCACTGGCACACCATGCCCAACCCGCCGCGATACCCGGCAAAGTCCGCCAGGGGCACCTTGATCAGGTTGCGGGTGGTCACCAACTCGAACCCATACTGACGATAATAGGGATGGGAAAAAGGGTACAGCGCACTAAACACCACGCCTTGCTCCCACATCTGCGCAAGCCCCGCATCGAACAAGGCACGAATATTGCCCTGGCGCCGGGTCTCCGGCAAGGAGGCCACGCCGCCCACGCCCCACATAGGCACGGTGTGCGCACCGTACCGTATGGTGTAGGCGGGAAACTGCAGGCACGCCGTCATGTGTCCCGCCTCATCAAAGGCAGCACGGTGACACAGGTGGGCATCCGGTTTTTGCTCCTCCGGGGTATCCGGCATGGCGAAGCCGAAGGCCGTGTAAAACATCCGTTGCGCCTGCGGCAACTCTTCGGCGGTAATCGGGCGAACGATCATCGGTTCTCTACCCTTTCTATATCCACAAATCATGCAATGGAAAATCCGCTTTCCAGTGTACGGAAAACGCGGTATAATGTCAACTATACTATCACAAGGATGGAGGGTTCGTCATGTCCACCGTGCTGTTCTCTTCCGTGGCGTATTCCCAATACGATGCGCAGGTCACGCTGCCCGCCAAGTTCGAGCGTTTGCTGGATCGCTCGCCGCTGAAGGATATGGTGCATGACAAGGTCACCGCCGTCAAAATGCACGTAGGTCGCGGGATCGGTTTCACCACCATCCACCCGCTGTTTGTCAAGATCCTGATCGATCGGCTCAAGGGCTGGGGGGCCAAGGTGTTTATCACTGACCAAAGCGTGGCAGGTGCCCGGGTGCGCGGCTATACGGAAGAACTGCTGGGCTGCCCCATCGTGGATGTATGCGGCGTCACCGACAAGTACTATTATCCCAAGGATGTGGCGTACAAGACCTTCAAAAACGTGGACGTGGCAGGACATATCCATGACGCGGAGGTCATGATCGACCTGTCCCACGTCAAGGGACACGGGGCCTGCGGGTATGGCGGGGCATGCAAGAATATCGCCATGGGTTGCGTCACCGACCGCACCCGCCAACAGATCCACGCCCTGGAAGGCGGCATCACCTGGGAAGATAGCAAGTGCATCCATTGCGAGCTCTGCGTCCGCGGTTGCAACCACGATGCCAACAAGTTTACCGACGACGGGCAGTACGAAGTGTTCTTTCATCACTGCACCTTCTGCGGTCACTGCGTCAAGGTGTGCCCCACCGGGGCCATCTCCATGATGGAAGATCAGTACGAAGACTTCCAGGCCGGCATGGCCCTGTGCACCAAAACGGTGCTGGACTGCTTCCGGCCCCGCAGCGTGTATTACATCAACTTTATGACCAATATCACCGCCCTGTGCGATTGTTGGGGACTGTCCACCCCGGCGCTGGTGCCGGACATTGGCATCACTGCGTCGGAGGATATTGTCGCCATCGAGCGGGCCTGCCTGGACATGATCGATTACGAAAAGCTTAATCCCCAAGGGATTCCCCTGGGCTTTACCCTAGGCACCGAGGGGCACCTGTTCCAGCGGCTGCACGCAAAGGATCCCTTTATCCAGCTCAACAAGCTGGCGGAATACGGCCTGGGCACGCAGCAATATATCCTGGATGAAGTCGAGTAAATCCGACATGGAAATATAAGGATCCGCATTTTATTGCGCCGTTTGCAATCAAGCGGCGCATTGTTTCGTCTATATAATATCATCCCATTCTTAATCATATGGGTGGGCGATCCCAAGCCCCGCCCCAAGAGGTGAGCACATGAAAAAGCCCGTTGCCCTACTGTGTGCGCTGGTCTGCTGCGCAAGCCTGCTACTGCCCCCGGCCCTGGCCGAGGAAGGCATTGTGCTGGACAACTCCGCCTTTGAGCTGGAAGCACCCACATCGCCTCCTTTTGTGCCGGAAGCCACCCCCCATGTGACGCTACAAAAGGGCAGCTCCGGCGAAGCCGTCATGCGGCTGCAGCAGCGGCTGACAGAGCTGGGCTTTTATTACGGAAAGATCAGCGGCAATTTTCTGGACGGCACCGACGCGGCCACCCGGGATTTTCAGCAGCGCTACGGGTTGGACCTCAACGGCAAGGTAACGGCCACCACCTGGAACGCCATCATGTCGCGGGATGCCCTGGGCAAGGACGGACAAAAGCACGCCCCGGCGGACGGCAATGCCTACGCCGTGGCACAGCCTACCCCGCCGCCGGTGGTGGTGATCGGCGCGGAAGCCACACCGGCCCCGCCGGACAGCGGCGCGGTCTTTGGCCGCAAGCTGCAATACGACAGCCAGGGCGAGGATGTGCGTGCACTGCAATCGCGGCTGCAGGCTTTGGGCTACTATAACGCGGAGATCAGCGGCAACTTTTATGGCAACACCCGGGATGCGGTACGCGCCTTTCAGCGGCAAAACGCGCTGAAGGTGGACGGCATCGTGGGCGAAGAAACCCACCGTACCCTGTGGGACGATACGCTGGCTATCAACGTATGGAGTACACCGCGCCCCACCCCCACACCCGTTCCGCCCATGTACCTGCTCAAGGTGGACGTGACCAACCAGGTCACCACCGCCTATACTATGGACGAGCAGGGCGATTACACAGTGCCCTTCCGGCGCATGATCTGCTCCACGGGCACCAAGAGCAACCCCACGCCGCTGAACACCACGGTATCCAAGGGGGCCAGGGCGCGTTGGGGCTACTTCCCGGAATGGGGTTCTCACGCCCAATACCTGACCCGCATCGACAGCAAGAACGCGTTCCACTCCGTGCTGTACAGCGAGCCGGATCCCATGCAGCTGGTTGTGGGCGCCTATAACGCCCTAGGTTCCCGGGCCTCCCACGGCTGCGTACGCCTGCTGGTGGAGGACGCCAAGTGGATTTATGACAACTGCCCCTCCGGCACGCAGATCCTCATCGTCAACGGCAGCCCGTACGAAACCAAGGCCGACGCCCCGCCCCCCGTCGACGAGGAATACCGGCACCGGGATCCCACCGATCCCGCGTTTTTGGACGAATGAAGAGCACGTGCATCCTTCTC
>JAVBUS010000121.1:0-4648 GCA_031555125.1 Eubacteriales bacterium
TCACCAGGGATGCTTGGGTGGATAAAGGCAGCGACGACTTCCAGCTGGCTGCAGCGGCGGCGGCCTTTGGGCAGATGCTGTCCGGCAGCAAGCACAGGGGGACTGTGTCGCCGGAGATGATCGAGGATATGTTGCGGTCCCAGCTCTCCATGGACGAGGGTGGCCGGATCGTGGAATTGTACGATCTGGTGCGCGTCAGCCGTGGGTTGTACGAGTAAAAGGATAAATTTTAGCCGGGAGGCGGGCGAAAGCTCGCCTTCTTTTAACGCATGGGGTATAATGAAAAGATCGGAAGTGGAAAGGGGTGCCCCATGGCCAAGCGAGTGGTGACGAGCTACACCCTGATGACGTCCAAGGTGAAACAGGTGCATCGTATCGCTGCGATATCGGATCTGCATAATGAGCCCTATGCAGACATATTGCCCCTCTGTGCCCAAGCCGAGTTGCTGTTGGTTGCCGGGGATCTGATCCATCGTTGCCTGGCGGGGCAGATGGAGCGCGGTTTGGCGTTTTTGCGGGAGGCGGCCAAAAGGTTACCGGTGTACTACACCTATGGCAATCACGAGGATCCCTGTGGCGCGGCTTTCGATGCCCGGGTGCGCGATACCGGTGCCGTACTGCTCAACAGCGCTTTCTGTCGCCAGGGAGAGTTGGTGATCGGTGGTGTCCGGTTGATGGATACGGCGCGATGGTTCCATCGGCACGACCTGCGGGAGATCGGCGATGCCGGGCAAGCGGCGGCCACCCGTACCCTGTCGGCCATGGGGCGCGAAGCAGGCTTTCGACTGTTGATGTGCCACAATCCGGTCCACTATGTGCGGTACGTGCAGCCCTTGGCCGCTGCAGACCTGACAGTGTCCGGACATGCCCACGGCGGCCAGGTTCGCATCCTTGGCCAGGGATTGTACGCCCCGCACCAAGGTGTTTTGCCCCCTTGGACCCGGGGGTTTTATGACAACCATCGGCTTTTGGTCAGCGCGGGCGCGGCCAACAAGGCGCACCTGCCCCGGCTATGGAATCCCCGGGAGGTGCTGCTTTTGTCCTTGGTGCCAGAGAATTCCGCCGCAACGGAATCAAATGACAAATAAGTTGCCAATCGTCGCACCAGGTGTATAATGTAGCACAGAATATCACAACAAGGGAGTTTTCAAGCTTGAAGCTTCGGCAGCGGTTATTGTTATCGGCAAAGCGTCGACGTTTTCATTGGGGGCCCACCCGGGTGCTGGCGACAGGCTTCGCTTGTGTGATCTTGTTGGGTGGTTTGTTGCTGCACATGCCGTTTGCTACGCATCCCGGCCCACGGGTGTCCTTGCTGGAGGCGCTGTTTACCTCCACGTCGGCGGTATGCGTCACGGGCTTGACGGTGGTCGAGACCGGTGCGGCGTTCAACAACCTGGGCCAGCTCATCATCCTGGGGTTGATTCAGATCGGCGGCTTGGGCTTTATGACCATGGCCACCATGATCATGGTGCTGATGGGGAGGCGGGTCAGCCTCAAATCTCGCCTGGTGATCCAGGAGTCCATGCACGTGGAAGGCATTGCCGGATTGGTGCGGACCATCCGCTGGGTGGTGTTGTTGACGTTCGCCCTGGAGTTTGCCGGCGCCTTGCTGCTGGCTACGCGCTGGGTGCCTCAGCTGGGCTGGAAAACAGGGATCTGGTATTCCGTTTTTCATGCGATCTCCGCCTTCTGCAACGCGGGGTTTGATATCTTTGGCAAAGGCGACAGCCTGACGGCCTATGCCAACGATCCGGTGATCACCCTGACGATTTGCCTGCTGATCACGCTGGGCGGCATGGGCTTTTTGGTCATCCGCGACGTGGCAAAAAACTGGCGCAAACCCAGGCAGTTCAGTCTGCACACCAAGGTGGTACTCACCATGACCGGTGCGCTGCTGCTGGTGGGCGCAGTGGCCATCTATCTGATGGAGGCCGGCAATGCGCTGACCCTGGGCGCACAGAGCATCCAGCCTTGGGCCAGGCCTTTGCAGGCGCTCATGCAGTCCGTTACGGTGCGCACCGCCGGCTTTTTTATGATCCCGCAAAACGGTATGCGGGACGCTACCAAACTGCTGTGTGTCATACTGATGTTCATCGGCGCCTCCCCGGCGTCCACCGGCGGCGGCATCAAGACTACCACCGGAGCAGTGGCGCTGGCGGTGGTGTACAGCGTGGTGCGGGGCAGTACCGAGGTGCATTTCTTTGGCCGCAAGCTGCCGGTGCAGGTCGCCATGCGCGCCCTGGCCATCTTTATCGTGTCGCTGTTGGCCCTGCTGGGACTGACCATGCTCATGACCATGGTGGAAAAGCCGCAGATGGTGGCTGAGCCCAACTTTATGAATATTCTGTTCGAGACAACGTCTGCAATGGCCACGGTGGGCCTATCCTCCCTGGGGACGGCTACCCTGTCCACAACCAGCAGGTTGGTGATCATGTTGCTGATGTTCATGGGCCGTGTGGGGCCCCTGACGCTGACGCTGGCCCTGGCCCACCGCCTTAGCGGCGGCAAGCAGGCCATTCACTTTCCGGAAGGACATATCATGATCGGCTGATCGCCGTGGCGCAAAGATGGGGGAGGATAACAATGGAACGCAAGCAATTCTTGGTGATCGGGCTGGGTCGCTTTGGCACCAGCGTGGCCACCACACTGACCGAGTTGGGGCACGAGGTGTTGGGCATCGATATGGATACGGAACGCGTGGAGGAGATCGCCGATCACATCACCCATGCCTTGGAGGTGGATGCCACAGATGAGGAAGCACTACAGGCCATCGGCGTGCGCAATTTTGACGCGGCGGTGGTCACCATCGGCAGCGTGCAGTCCAGTATACTGGTGACCATGCTGTGTAAGGAGATGGGGGTCAAGCGGGTCATCGCCAAGGCCAATAACGACCTGCACGCCCGGGTGCTCAAGCGCACCGGCGCGGATCAGGTGCTGTTCCCGGAACGGGAGTTTGGTATCAAGCTGGCCCACGACCTGGCAGCCACCAACGTGGTGGACTTGCTGGAGCTGTCTCACGACTACGCCATCAGTCAGATCCACACCCCCAAAGGATGGGCGGGGAAATCCCTGTGCGACCTGGATTTGCGGCAGCGTTACGGCATCAACATCGTGGCCATTCGCCGTATGGATGAAACCCTGGCCACCCTGACGGCCCGCGACGTGTTACGGGAAGGTGATGAGCTGATGATTATCGGCAGAACACAGGATGTGCATAAGCTGGAGGACATATAAATGGAAGAACGGATCACGCGCAAGGCCTTTGATCTGCCCGGTGGCCCTCATGGGGTGTTGCTGATACACGGATTCACGGGCAGTCCAGACAATATGCGTCCCATGGGTGAAGCGCTGCAAGCCCAGGGCCACACTGTATCCGCGCTGCTGCTGCAGGGGCATGGGACGCGAATCGAGGACATGCGGACCCAGGGCGGACATGCCCAATGGCTGTCCTGTGCCCTGGCGGCATATGATGCGCTGGCGGCCAGGTGCCAGCGGGTATCGGTGATCGGTCACTCCATGGGCGGTGTGTTGGCGTTGCTGCTGGCGCAGCAGCGGCCGGTGTATCACCTGGTGTGCGTGGCGGCCTGTATGCGGCTGACGAACCGGTTGGCCAAGCTTTCACCTTGGGTAGGCTGGCTGGTTCCTTTTCAAAACCATCCCCCCAGGCCTAGGGACGGTCAGTATTTGACCGATTACGATACGGGCTACCCCAACGTGCCGGTGTGCCGGGTGGGGGATCTGCTGCGGTTGGTGCGGGATGCGGAGCGTAACCTAGGCAAGGTGACCTGTCCCGTGCTGATCGTGGAGGCCGGTCTGGACGAGACCGTGCGCCCCCAAGGAACCGCCGTGATCGAACAGGGTGTGTCCAGCACAGAAAAGCGTGTGCTGCGATTGCCTAACTCCATGCACATGTGCGTGATTGGACCGGAACGAGAACCACTATTTGCGGCCTGCGCGGCCTTTTTGGCTGATACATGAGGCAGATGCGCCGAATTGCCACTTGCCTCCTTGTCCATTTTTCGCTATAATATGGCGGTGCTATGGATAGGCGTTACGAGAGGAAGAGATTGCTATGAAGAAGACCGTGAAACTCATCGCGTTATTGTTGGCCATGCTGATGCTCAGCGGCTGTAACCTGATCGTCACCGATGTGGAGATGGACAACAACCAGACTGCGGTGCAGGTTGGGGATCAAGTGATCACCAAGGGAAAACTGCGCGATAACACCATCAATCAAATGATGTACATGTTCAATCTGTACTCGCAATTTGGGATGGCTGATCAGTATAATCCCACCAGCGCATCGGTCCAGCAGGAGTCCCTGGAAGGGACCCGTGTCGGGATGGTTAATGACATCCTTGCACAGAAAAAGGGCAAGGAATGGGCTTTGGATACCATGAGCGAAGAGGATACCGCCCGACTGCAGGAGGCTGCCGATACCGAATGGGGTTCCTATCGCGACCAGATCAAGACCGAGTACTTTGCCGATACCACCTTGGAAGGCGATGCGCTGAACGAGGCGCTGGATGCAAAGCTCGTCGAGTTGGGCTATGACAAGGCCCTTTTTCTGGAACAGCAGATCAAGACTGAGATTTCCGACCGCGTGCGTAAACAGGCCGTGGCGGACGTGACGGTCACCGATGAGGAG
>JAVBUS010000265.1:0-2966 GCA_031555125.1 Eubacteriales bacterium
GTGCTGCTGCCCAACCTGGTGGAAGGGCTGGTGCATGTGCGCCGATTGCCGGGCTTCTTTACGCTGGATCGGGAGCGGCATTGTCTGGTAGGGGATCTGGATGGTACGGTGTATCGCCTGGGACAGGCCGTCCGGATCCGCGTGGAAAGTGCGGACATCGGGCTGCGGCAGATTGATTTCTCGCTACTCTAAAGGGGCAACCCTATCCTTGTGCGCCGACGCGTTCGATCAAGGTGGACAGTTCGTACACGTCCTGGTCGATCTCCCGCTGATCGGGGCCTTCGATCATGACACGAATCACCGGCTCTGTGCCGGAGGGACGGATCAGCAGGCGCCCGGTGCCCGCGTACTTCTTCTCGATCCGGGCGATGGCGGCCTGTACATCGGCATGGGCCAGACAGGCATCACGCCGGTCATTGGGCACCTTGGCGCCCACCAGCGCCTGGGGCAGCACCTGCATCACGCTGGCCAGCTGGGCTAAGGACTGCTTGGTTTCCGCCATGACGGTGAGCAGTTGTACGGCGGTGACGATGCCATCCCCGGTGGAGTTGTGGTCCAGAAAGATCACGTGACCGGACTGCTCGCCGCCTAGGTTGTAGCCGTTCTCCAGCATGCTTTCCAGCACATAGCGGTCGCCGACCTTGGTTTTGACCAGCTGAATGCCATGCTTTTTCATGGCGATTTCCAGCCCCATATTGCTCATTACCGTGCCCACCAAGGTTGCCTTGTTGAGGCGGCTCTGCTTTTTCAGGTGTAAGGCACAGACCGCCATGATCTTATCGCCGTCCACGATTTGGCCCCGTCGGTCCACCGCAATGAGCCGATCGGCGTCGCCATCAAAAGCCAGGCCGATGTCTGCGCCCAGTTCGCTGACCATATCCTGCAGTCGCGTGGGATAGGTAGAGCCGCAATACTCGTTGATGTTGGTGCCGTCGGGCTCGTGATAATACGCGGCCACCTCGGCGCCCAGCTCTTGAATGGCCAGCGGCGCCACACTGGAGGCAGCGCCGTGGGCGCAGTCCAGCACCACACGCAGACCGTCCAGGCGTACCTGGGTCGTGGCCTTTACGAACTCGATGTACTGACGTTGGGCGTTGGTTTCGTTATGGATCACGCGGCCCACGGACACGCCGGTGGGCAGCGCGAAGGGGAGCGGGGAATCCCCGCGCAGAATCTCTTCGATCTTGTCTTCCAGCGCGTCGGGTAGCTTGTAACCGTTGCGGTCGAAGAACTTGATGCCGTTGTACTCCATCGTGTTGTGGGATGCGGAAATCACCACGCCCGCGTCGGCCTCGTAAAACCGCGTCAGGTACGCGATCACCGGGGTGGGCAACACGCCTACAAGCATGGCGCGGGCACCCACCGAACAGATACCGGCCATCATGGCGGCTTCCAGCATCTTGCCAGAAATGCGGGTATCGCGGCCGATCAGGATGGTGGGGCGGCGCACGTTGGATGCCAATACAGCGGCGCCGGCCTGCCCAAGTTTGAATGCCAGGTCACAAGTGAGTTCTTGGTTGGCGATACCGCGAACGCCATCGGTGCCGAATAGTCGGCCCATTCAAACGCCTCCTTGTCCATCAGCGAAAACAAAATCGAAAAGTACCCACATAGTATAGCGCAATGGGCGGAAAAATGCACCCCGTGATGCAAAAAAGCCGCCCACCTGGGCGGCCGGGCAACCGATTATAGGGAAGAGAGGATGCGTGCGATGCTTTCCAGGGCCTCGCTAAGCTCCTTGAACTCTGCAGTGGACAAGTGCTCCACCTGTTGGCGTACGTGCTCGGCGATGGTTGCCTGAATTTCGCTCAGGGTGCGGGTGCCTTCGCCGGTAATGACGACGTTGACGATGCGACGGTCGCTGGCATCCCGTTGCCGCTCCACCAGCCCGCGCTCCAGCAGCCGATCCACCAAGGGGGTGATGTTGGGCTTTGCGATGCCTAATCGGCGGGAAATGTCCGACACCGACAAGGACTTGCCATCATTCAACATTGCCAGCACCTGTACGTGGGAGAGTGGGATACCGTGTTCCGCCTGCACCACATCCATGTGAAGTAAACGCTTCCGTAACAGGGGTAGGACGTGGAACATGTTTTGTGCGACGCTGTCGATCATCTGTGGGTCGATACTCTTCCGCTTTGCCATGTCAATTCTCCCGTCTATATCAGAATGAGCAAATAGCTATAAAACATAAATATGATGATGCGCTATTCTGTCTGCGGCGAACTCGATTGTACAAGATATTCTGTGAAAATTCAAGTCCTTTTTCTGCTCAACTATGTCAAGAAACAAAGGATTTTGTTACCTTCTCGATAGAGTGTATAGTCCGCGAGAGCATTATACAACATCTAGGGAAGCACCGCACAAATCGGGCAGTCGTCCACACGGATCCATTCGTACTGCTCTATGTCACGCTTCCGGTCGCCGTGGCGCTGCCACGGCTTCCTACAGGCTCCTCGAGCAGCGCGAGAATCTCGCGCGTGGCCAACTACTCTCCTTGTGCGGTATTGCCTTAGAAATCTTGTCGGACACGCAAGGCCAAGCCCCTCTGCATCGTTCTTATTGGTAACACCCCGGAATCAATGGTAGCATTGGCGTTGTTTTTCCTTTTGCGTTTACAGGATGCGGTGGATGGGGTACAATACATACAGCGCTGTGTGCCGATGCGCGTCGGCGCCCGGCGGCCTCGCGCAACGATACTAGGAGGGATTTTGTGTTTCAACAAATCATAGGTGCAGCACAAAGCCACTGGGTGGATGCACTGATCTACGCGGCCATTGTGCTGGTTACGGTGTTTGCGGCATTGCGCTGCTTTTTGCCGGTGGCCCGCAACACCCGCGCTCTGCACAGAGCGGCCCGCGTGGTGGTGCGGGAGAGTGGCGCGGAGATGACCCGGCCATCCTGGAACGATATGAACTTTCTAGGCACAGGGATGCAGAACGATTGGGCCCACTTTTTGCAAAACG
>JAVBUS010000130.1:0-4610 GCA_031555125.1 Eubacteriales bacterium
TGCCCCATTCTGGTGATCCCCAGTCATTGGGGCAATGTGGTGGTATGCCTGTTAAGCCTGTGCTGGTTCTTGCTGATTCTCTATGCCCATCGCGCAAACGTCAGGCGCCTGCTGGCCGGCACTGAAAATCGCATTGAAGCATCGCACTTCCGCAAAAAGTAAAGGTAACACCGCACAAAGGAGCGTAATTGGCCACGGGAGAGATTTTCGCGCTGCTCGAGGAGCCTGTAGGAAGCCGTGGCAGCGCCACGGCGACCGGAAGCGCGACATAGAGCAGCACGAATAGACCCCTGTGGACAACTGCCCGATTTGTGCGGTGTTGCCTAAACACGGATACACGAAGGAGGATACCCTTATGGCAAGTGTATATCTATTGGGCCTAGATATCGGCACCTCCGGCACGAAGGCATTGCTCTTAGATCAGGATGGCCGCATCCTGACAACTCACACCGAGGAATACCCGCTGTCCATCCCCAAGCCAGGTTGGGCAGAGCAAGATCCAGAGCATTGGTGGCAGGCATCCCTATGCTGCATCGGTCAGGTGCTGAAAAAAAGCGGTGTGTCCCCTTCCGCCATTCGAGGGATCAGCCTGTCGGGTCAGATGCATGGTCTGGTGGCGCTGGATGCCGCCGGGCAATCGATCCGCCCCGCCATCCTTTGGTGCGACCAGCGCACCGAAGCGCAGTGCGCCCAAGTGTTGCAAGCCGCAGGCGGGTTGGACGGTTTGTTGGCCATGACCAACAACAATATGCTGACCGGGTATACCGGCGGAAAGATCCTGTGGCTACGGGATCAGGAACCGGAGCACTATGCCCGTCTGCATGCCTTCCTCAATCCAAAGGACTATATTCTCTATCGCCTGACCGGCGAGCAGGTCACCGAGATCTCCGACGCCTCCGGCACCGGCTTTTTTGATGTGCGCAACCGTCGCTGGCACGATGGACTGATCCAGCGGTTGGGCCTTTCACGGTCAATATTCCCCCGGTGTGCGGAGTCCTGCGACGTGTCCGGTCAAGTGACGGCGGAGGTTGCCGCCATCAGCGGCCTGGCAGTGGGCACCCCAGTGGTGGCCGGCGGCGGCGATGCGGTGATTCAGACCACCGGCATGGGGTTGACGAAACCCGGCATTCTGGGCGTAGTAATCGGCACCTCCGGCGTGGTGGCCATGGGGCTGGACAAGTTTGCACAAAATCCGGCTGGTAAGCTGCAGGTATTCTGCGGCAATGCGCCGCAACTGTGGCATGCTATGGGCGTCACCCTGGCCGCCGGCGGCTCCTATCGCTGGTATCGCGACACGCTCTGCGCTCAAGAGGCAGCACAGGCCCTTCGCACCCAACGCAGCGTGTACGACATCATGGGTGATGCCGCTTCGGCCTCCAAGCCAGGAGTCGGCAATCTGGTCTTCTTGCCCTATCTCCAGGGCGAGCGGTGCCCCTACCCAGATCCCACAGCCCGCGGCGCCTTTGTCGGCCTTACCCTAAGTCATTCCAAGGGCGACATGACCCGCGCGGTCATGGAAGGCATCAGCTGCAGCTTAAAACAGGTCGGCGACTTGCTGCTGGCGCTGTTGCCGGGTGTCATCGCGCAACACGCCATTGTGTCCGGTGGCGGCGCGGCCTCGCCTCTGTGGCGCCAGATTCTGGCGGATCTGTTGCAGCGCCCGGTGCATACTTTGGCGGGCAGCGGCGAGGGCGGTGCCTACAGTGCCGCTTTGTTGGCCGGTGTAGGCGTTGGTATATGGCCAACCTTGGATGCCGCCATGGGTCTGCTGCGTACCGAAACATGTACCGATCCCTTAGCCGACAACCGAGCGGCGTATGAGGATCTGTTCGGCATCTACTCTGACCTGTATGCCCAACTCACCCCCGCCTTTGCTCGCATGGCAAAGTAGCAGCACAAAAAAGCCCGCCCCTTCCGTTACGGAAAAGGGCGGACTTTTTGTATCCGATTACTCTTGTATCGATTCCCCGGTGGGCGCAGCCGTGGTAGGCACCGCCATCTCGATAACCTCGGTGCCTACTTTCGCAAACTCATCCCGCGGATGACGTCGGACACGAATGGATATACACTTCTTGGGGCACTTTTCCGCGCAAGCGCCGCAACCCGTGCAAGCTTCTGTGATGTCATGGGGCTGTTTGCGCTCTCCGGCGATGGCATCGAACTGGCACTGCTTTTTGCAGATGCCGCACCCGATACAGGCCTCGCGATCGATGACCGCTTCCTTGCGATTATCAAAGTCACCCCAGATGGCCATGGTCGGGCAGACCTCAGCACACATCATGCAACCGACGCACTTCTCCCGGTCGATGGTCGGCAAGTGGTTCACCATGGTGATGGCACCGAACTTGCAGGACCGACCACACAACTCACAGCCCACACAGCCTACTTTACAGTTGTCGCTAACCAGTTTGCCCTCCTCTGCGGCCCGGCACAGAATCTGGACCGGGGCATCGGCGGGTTGCAGGGAGAGTACCTTTTTCGGACACACCGCAACGCAAGCCTTGCAGCCCGTACACTTGTCGGGATTGACCACGGCGATCTTCATCCGGTCGTCAATCTCGATGGCACCAAACGGGCATGCGCGGGCACAGGTACCTAATCCTAGACAAGCGTAATGGCAGGCCTTGTTGCCGTCGGCCACCAGGGAGGCGGACAGGCAATCCTGTATCCCCCGGTACTGAAATTTCGGCTTGCAGCGGTCATTGGTGCCCTGGCACTTGACGGTAGCTACCATGCGCACGCTCTCCCCCGCATCCACACCCATGATCGCGGCCACCTTTTCGGCAACGGCTGCACCGCCCACCGGGCACCCGTTGGGAGAGGCTTTCCCTTCCGCTACCGCAGATGCAAACCCGTCGCAGCCAGGATACCCACACCCGCCGCAGTTGGCACCGGGTAAGACATCGCGTACCTCCGCAACTTTGGGGTTGACCGGCACATGAAAGACCTTGCCCGCCAGCGCCAGCAATGCGCCAAACACGAGTCCGAGACCGCCAAGGATCATCGCAGCATTCAAAATAGGTGTCACCTTGAACGACCTCCTTTACTTGATGAATCCGTTAAAACCAAGGAACGCCACACTCATCAGGCCGGCAGTGATCAGCGCACCGGGGAAGCCCTGCATCCACTTGGGCATCTCGGTGAGCTCGAACCGCTCCCGCAATCCAGCGAACAGCACAATGGCCAGGGTGAAACCCAAGGCGGCCGCTGTCCCGTTCACCACCGACTCCACCAGGTTATACCCTTCGGTCACATTGAGCAACGCCACGCCCAGCACGGCGCAGTTGGTGGTAATCAGCGGCAGATAGACGCCCAGGGCTTGATACAGCCCATAGCTCACCTTTTTGAGCATCATCTCCACCAATTGCACCAACACCGCAATGACCAAGATAAAAGCGATGGTCTGCAGGTATTGGAGATCATTGGGCACCAGCAGTGCCGTCTGCACCAGATAGGTGATCATGGAAGCCAGCGCCATCACGAAGGTAACTGCCATCCCCATGCCAAAAGCTGTGCCGATTCTCTTCGACACCCCCAGGAAGGGACAGATCCCCAAAAACCGGGAGAAAACAAAGTTGTTCACAAGGATGGAGCCCACAAGAATGATCAGGATTCGATTTAACATACCGTGTCCTCCTCCTTATTGTGCTCGTTTGAGCCGGCTTGTCAGCAGATTAACGATGGCCAACAGCAAACCTAGCATGATGAATCCACCAGGCGGTGCGGTAATAATGGCCATGGGCTGATACGCTGCGGGCATCACATGCATACCGAAGAAGGTACCCGTACCCAAGATTTCACGCAGCGAAGCCAGCACCGTGATGGCCAGCGTGAACCCCACCCCCATGCCCAGTCCATCCATAATGGAAAGCAGCGGTGGATGCTTGAATGCGAAGGCTTCTGCCCGTGCAAAGATGATGCAGTTTACCACGATCAACGGAATAAACATGCCCAACGAATTGCTGAGCGCGGGCACAAAGGCCTTCATCAGCAAGTCGACGATGGTCACAAATGTGGCGATGATGATCACAAACGTTGGAATCCGGATAGCCTCCGGGATCATCTTGCGCATCATCGAGATCACCAGATTGGAGCAAACCAGCACAAAGGTGGCTGCCAGACCCATGCCCACGCCATTGATGGCGGCAACGGTGATCGCCAAGGTGGGGCACATGCCCAGCACCAGCCGGAACGTGGGGTTTTCATCCACAATGCCGTTTACAAACACTTTACGTAGCGACACTTACGGCACCTCCTTGATGACTTGATACACCGCGGCAGCGTGGCGAACAGCCTTCTGATACGCGTCCCCGGTCAGCGTGACCCCCGATACCGTATCCACGGCAAACGCGGGCTCTGTCACAGCGGCCTGACCCACCGGCACCGTCACATAGGCCGGATCCGCCAGCAGCTTCGCGCCGAACCCATCGGTCTCCCCGTGGGACAGTACCGTCACATCGGCAAAACCGCCATCCGCGCCGACCTCAAACTGCAAGGTGATCTTGTCCTTTTCGTTAAATCCTGTGGACACCGTCACGATCCGGTACCCCAACAGCGCGCCATCCTTGGTGGCCTTGTCTATCGCTTTGACGGTTGCGAACTGCTTCGCC
>JAVBUS010000058.1:0-5804 GCA_031555125.1 Eubacteriales bacterium
CGCCTTTGCCAAACAGGGAAAGACCTTGCACCGGGCAGGCGGTTGGGGACAGCTGCTGGGGGACGAAGGCAGCGGATACGACATCGTGCACCGGGCCTTTGTCCGTATCACCCGTCAGTACGAGGCCGCCCAGGCCTATGACCCCCTATCCCGGCGGATTCTGACCCATCTGGACAACGATGTGTTCGGCGCGGTACAATTCTTCCACGGCAAGGAAAAGGGCGACATCGCCGCGCTGTTGCCCCTGGTGCTGGATGCCGCACAGACCGGAGACGCCGCCGCCGTCGCCCTGCTGCAGGATGCGGGCTCCTCCCTGGCCGATCTGGCCATGCGGCTGTACGACGGCGCGGGTTTTGCGCAGGCTTTGACGGTGGTGCCCACCGGCAGCGTGCTCACCCACATCCCGGCGGTGCAGGCCGCCTTTGCGGACACCCTGGCCGCCCGAGGCGGTCGCATCTCCATGGAAGCCCGCTCCATTGAAGCCCCCAGAGGCGCACTATACCTGCACAAGGAGGAAGCGCTATGACCGTTCTCTCCGGCATCGATGGCCTGCGCCAGGATGCCATCCCGCTCCAGGGAGCACGATTGGGACTCATCACCTGCCCCACGGGCTTGACCCGTGATCTGCACTCCACAGTGGACGTACTCTATGGCCTGGGCAACCTGGTGGCCCTGTTTTCACCAGAGCACGGCCTGCGAGGCGAACGGGAAGCCGGGGATACCGTCACCACCTATACCGACAGCCGAACTGGCCTGCCGGTGTACAGCATCTATGGCGGAGATCACAAGCCGACCAAAGAAATGCTGGCGGCCATCGACCTGCTGGTGATGGACGTGCAGGACGTTGGATCCCGGTACTACACCTTCCCCGCCACCATGCTCAAGTGCATGGAGGCTTGCGCGGAGTACGGCAAGGGCTTCTGCGTGCTGGATCGAATCAACCCCATCGGCGGCGACCAGGTGGAAGGCAACATCCTGGACATGGCGTTTTCCTCATTCGTAGGTTGTGCGCCCATGCCCATCCGCCATGGATTGACCATGGGTGAGCTGGCGCGATTCTTCAACGATGAGTTCCGCATCGGCGTGTCCCTCACCGTGGTGCCGGTCACCGGCTGGTCCCGGGATGTACTCTTCCCCGCCACCGGGCTGCATTGGATCAACCCCAGCCCAAACCTGCCCAACATGGACGGCACGCTGCTCTACAACGGCACCTGTCTGATCGAAAGCACACCCTTGAGCGAGGGCCGGGGCACCACCCGCCCCTTTGAGCTGGTGGGCGCGCCCTGGCTGGATGCCGACCGTCTGGCCGACGCCCTCAACGAGCGGCAACTGCCGGGGGTGTTCTTCCGCCCCGCCTACTTTACGCCTTCCTTTTCCAAACACCAAGGGGTGCGTTGCGCCGGGGTCCAGGCCCACGTGACCGATCCCCTCGCCCTGCGCCCAGTGGCCATGGGGCTGCACCTGTTGGAGGTGATCCGCGCCCAGAGCGTTGAGCGCTTCCACTGGCTGCCTCCCTATGTGGAAAGCAAGCACCACAAGGTGGATCTGCTCACCGGCTGCGACACCCTGCGCTGCGCCGATTGGCGGGCCGATACCCTGTCCGCCCAGTGGGCCCGGGAGGCGGAAGCCTTTGACCAGGCGCGTAAGCCCTATCTGCTCTATGCATAGATTCGTATAAGGAGGGATCCCCATGGCCATCCGATCCATGACCGCGGCCGATGTGGGCACGGTCATCGCCCTGTGGAACCGGTGCCTGCCCCACGATGCCGTGTCCCCCGCCCAGTTCGGCCAGCGGGTGCTGTACGATATCAACTTCGACCCGGAACTTTTTTGGGTACATGAGGAAGCGGAAAACCTTACCGGCTTTTGCTACGCTACCCTGCGCCGGGTCCCCGACGAGATCAGCGGCCTGGAGGCGGGCAAGGGCTACCTGGTGGCCCTGGGCGTCGACCCGGAACACCGCCGCCAGGGTATCGGTCGGGCGCTGGTGCAGGCCGCCCAGGAAGCCCTACGCGCCCGGGGCGTCACCCGCATCGACGTATGCAGCTATGCCACCAACTACTTTTGCCCCGGCGTGGACAAGGAAGGCTACCCCGCCGGGGAGGCATTCCTCTCCGCCCAGGGGTACAAGACCCGGGGCGAGAGCGTATCCATGGCCAAAGCCCTCCACGGCTTCGTCTATCCCGAAGCCTATCGCCGCAAGCGGGCCGACCTGGTGGCCCAGGGCTACCGGTTCGGTGCCTATACACCCGCCGACGCGCTGCCTCTCCTTGCCTTTTTGCGGGCCGAGTTTGTTCACTGGCTGCCCAACTTGCGCCAAGCATTGGCCGAGGGCCGGGGCGAGGACACCCTGCTGGTGGCTTATGAACCCGGCGGCCAGATGGTGGGCTTCGTGCTGCGCGCTATGGATGGCTGCCCGGAGCGATTCGGCCCCTTTGGGGTCAGCGCCAGCATGCAGGGCAAGGGGATCGGCACCATCCTGTTCCACGACATGATGCAAGACATGGTAGCCCGGCACATTTTCTACACCCACTTCCTGTGGACCGGCGGGCGAAACCTGGACATCTATGGCACCTGGGGCATGCACATCTATCGCCGGTACGCCATGATGGGCACCGAGCTGGATCCACAGTAAGGAGAATGCAACATGGAACGCAAACAGAAGCATATCATGGCCATCGGTGCCCACATCGGCGACGCTGAACTGACCTGTGGCAAGACCTTGGCCAAACACGCTAAACTGGGCGACAGGATCACCACCGTGGCCCTCACCGCCGGGGAGCGAGGCCACCCCCCCACCATCCCGGAGGCGGAATTCCGCCAGCAGAACATCGACAGCGCCCACGCCTTTGCCACCATGCTGGGGGGCCGGTTCATCCTGATCGAGGGCCACCGGGACGGCGAGATCCCCAACGACGAGGCCATCCGCATGCAAATCTGCGACGTGATCCGCCGGGAAAAGCCCGACGTGATCCTGACCCACTGGTCCGACAGTCTGCACAAGGATCACGTCACCGCTTCCAAGGTGGTGGAAGATGCCATCTTTTATGCCGCCCTGCCGGACATCCAGCGGCAGGACGCCGCCCACTGGGCCAACGGCCCCTACTACGCCGAGAACTGGGAGGACAGCAATGGCTTTGTCCCCTATCTGTTCATCAACGTGACCGAAGGCTACGACCTGTGGCACGAGGCCATTCAAAAGCTGTGGCTCACCAACAACTCGCCCTGGTTTAAGTACCTGCAGTATTACGAGGGGTTAAGCCAAGCCCGTGGTGCCCTGTGCAAGGCGGCCCGGGCCGAATGTTTCGCCGTCAGTCCCTATAGCAAAAAGTTGGTGCAGGACGCGTTCTAAAGGATGTTTCAAGAGGAGAGGGCACAAGATCCAAGGTTTTTCGTCAGGGCATGGAGTTGGGGCTTAGCGCACCGGCGGCACCTAAGGCAACACCGCACAAGGAGAGTCGTTGGCCACGCGAGAGATTTTCGCGCTGCTCGAGGAGCCTGTAGGAAGCCGTGGCAGCGCCACGGCGACCGGAAGCGCGACATAAAGCAGCACGAAAAGATCCCTGTGGACGACTGCCCGATTTGCGCGGTGTTGCCCCAAGCCGAAAACGGCGCCGTTATGGCGGAAAAGCTGCCGGATGTTGTGCGCTTAGCGTTTTGAAACACACCCTATACAGTAACCAGGAGGGCCGCCGCCATGGAACCGCGTCAAGATAACAACCTACCGTCCAAGGGCATCACCCCGTGGCTGGAGCGACTGTTTACCACCGAGCAGTTCACGTATGTGCAGCTACGGCGTATGTTTTTTCCCCTGCTATTGGATCAGCTCTTCATCTTCGCCATCGGCATCCTGACCATGGCCATGGTGGCCTCCAGCGGCCCAGCTGCCGGTGCCGCCGTAGGCCTTGCCATGGCCATCAACCAGGTGGTGTCCCTGTTTTTTACCACCCTATGTACCGGCGGGGCGATCCTGGTGGCCCAGACCTATGGCCGTGGCGACCTGTCCCAGGTGCGCAAGGCCGCCGGGCAAACCCTGCTCATCACGACCTGCGTGGCCCTGGCCTGCGCCGCCTTGCTCGTCACCGTCTCCCCCGGCATTCTGGCCCTGGCTTATCCCCGGGCCGATGTCTCGGTCCGCGACGATGCCGCCTTGTACCTGCGGCTGGTGGGCCTGTCCTATCCTGCTTTCGCCATCTTTAACGCCGTATTTTTTACCTATCGCAGCATCGGGGATACCAAGTCCAGCCTGCTGTTGACGGTGTTCATCAACCTGACCCACCTGTTGGTCAGCCTGCTGCTCATCAACGGCTTAGGCTTGGGCGTCACCGGGTCCGGCCTGTCCTACATTATTGCCCGGGTCCTGGGGGCTGTCCTGGCCCTGGTGTGGATGTTCCGGATCCACAACCGCATCGCCCTTCGGCCCCGGCAGGTCGCCCACTTCTCCGGGGATTTGTCCCGTCGCGTCGTCACCCTGTCCAGTCCCATCATGATGGAGCAGCTGTTGATCCAAGCCGGACTGCTGCTGACCCAGCGCTTCGTCACCGCCCTGTCCACCGACAGCATCTCCGCCAACGTGGTGGCCAACTCGGCCTTCAACCTGTTCAACGCCGTAGCCTTCTCCCTGACCAATCTGACCATGACGGTCTGCGGCCAATGCGTAGGGGCTCGGCGGCCTGACCTGACCGATCACTATCGGCGCAGCATCATCCGCGCAGGCCGCTTGCTGATGCTGGCCACCTCCCTTTTGATCTCACCGTTGTTCCCCTTGGTGGTGCGCTTGTATGCCCCCACCTCCGCCGCTCTACCCATCATCTATCGCTGCCTGGCCATCGCCGCCATCGCGCTGCCGCTGCTGTGGTGCGACGGCAACCTGACCAGCGCCGCCATGCGTGCCGCCGGGGATGCCGCTTATGTCACCCGTGTCTCCCTTGTGACCCTGTGGGGCGTCCGGATCGCACTGGGCTATCTGCTGTGCATCCCTCTCGGCCTGGGTGTCCCCGGTCTGTGGATCGGCCTTGTGCTGGAATGGGGTGCCCGCTGGGTCTTCCTGACCCCGCGAATCCGCACCGGTCGTTGGCTGCAAAAGGTACGCGCCACTTGATTAGGGCGTGTTGCAAAATGGGAGGAAATGCAAGTTCCAAGGATTTTTCGCCAGATCAAGGAGTCGGAACACGGCGTACTGGAGGTACGCCAAGTGCAGAACGACGCCGATATGGCGGAAAAGCCGCTGGAAATTGCGCTTCCGAAGTTTTGAAACACGCCCTAAAGAAGCGCCCCCCACAAAGAGGGCTCGCCATGCCCATCTTCCCATACGGCACACCCTACGGATCGGCAGCCAGTTTGTATCTGTGGGCATTCTCCCGTGGGGAGAATGTACATCAAGAGAGTGGCCGCGAACACGCAGCCACCCTTTTTATTTCTCCGCGCTTTTGGGCACCTGATAAGGCGAGGTCGGCGTGCCGTCGCCAAAGATGAAGGGCGCATTGGCCAGGTCAATCCATATGGCTGGACGGACACCCACATTGGTGCGGTCATACCGAGCGCTTCCAATGATTCCCGTGGAACGAACGATATCATAGGTCGCGCCGCCGCCCTTAGCCTTGCCGGACTTTGTGCGCAGGAAGTAGGCGCTGTTTCGGTTGGGCTGAACATCCAATCCGCGATCAATGGCATAGCGGGTACCGAATGCGATGCGGTTGTGCTCCTCCTTGTCCTCCGGTTTTTCAAAGCCATATGCGGGATTGGTCAGTTCCGACCTGGATGCGAGGAAGACTGCGCCCAAATCACCGTCTGCCTTCAATGCA
>JAVBUS010000009.1:0-5687 GCA_031555125.1 Eubacteriales bacterium
TTGACAAAGCCCAGCAGCAGCCCACCGCCCAGAGCAAACAGCAGCGTGAGCAGGGGACTGTTGGTAGCGTTGAATACCTCCACCGCCAGGCCGCCGATCAGGGCCATGGTGCTGCCCACCGCCAGATCAATGCCGCCGGTGATGATGACCATGCCCATGCCGCAGCCGACGATGCCCACCAGCGCGGCATGGCGCAGGATGTTCATGACGCCGTTCCAGGTGAGGGCCGACGCGTTGGCGGCCAGATAGCCCGCCAACAGGCACAAAAAGATCATAACGAAGCTATAATTGCCCAACGCCTTGCGGAAGCGGCCCTGCCGTGGGTTGATGATGATCGGATTGCTTAGCATGGTGTCACTATCCCTCCTGCGCGTAGATGGCGCCGGTCGCGTGCAACATAACAGCTTCCTCGGTGAGGGAGGCTCGTGGGAGCGTAGCCCTGATCTCGCCATGGAAGAAGACGATGCAGCGGTCGGCGATCTTCTGGATCTCCGGGATCTCCAGGGTGTTGACCAAGATGGTCTTACCGGACTGGGCCAGTTCCTGGATCAGTTTGTAAATTTCGGCCTTGGCCCCCACGTCGATGCCCTGTGTGGGGTTATCCATGAGCAAAATGTCCGCCTGGGTATTGAGCCAGCGGGCCAGGATTACTTTTTGCTGATTGCCGCCGGATAAGGCGGTGATGGGATCGTTGCAGCTGGTGGCCTTGATGTTCAGGGTATCGCGAAGGGCTTCATACTTTTTTCGTTCCTTAGGCTTCTGTATGTACTGGCGCTTTGCGGACAAGGTGTGCTCGGATACATACATGTTTTCCAACAGGCATAGATCCGGAATCACCGCGTTTTCCTTGCGATTGGCGGCAATCATCGCCACCTTCTTTTGCATAGCGCTGTGGATACCGTGATGCCGTATGGGGGTGCCGTGAATCAGTATTTCGCCGCTTGCGAGGGGCAACGCGCCGAAGATGGTTTGCATCATCTCACTGATGCCTGCGCCGATCAGGCCGGTAAAACCGATGATCTCGCCACGGCGTACCGTTAGGGAGACGTTGCGAAACCCGCGTCCCGACGCGTTGCGCAACGCCAATACCGTGTCCGGCGCGTTTAGGGTACGGGGGGCATAATACTCCTGCTCGGAATAGGAGCTGCCCACCATCAGGCGGGTGACGTCCTGGGGGGTGGTATGGGCAATCTCTCCGGTCTGTACCATGGCGCCGTTGCGCAGCACCGTGTATCGATCGGCGATGGTAAATATCTCATTCATTTTGTGGGAGATGAAGATGAAGGACTTCCCATCGGCCTTGAGCCGACGGATGATGGCGAATAGATGATCGATCTCTTCATTGTTGAGGGCGGTGGTGGGCTCATCCAGGATGAACAGCTTTGCGTTGGCGTGGAGTGCCTTGGCGATCTCCAATAGCTGCTTTTTGCTGGTTTCCAGCGAGGATACCATGTCGGTGGGGTCGATGTCCACGCCCAGGGACGTGAGCAGCTCGCGAGTTTGTGCGATCATGGCCCTTTTGTTGAGCACGCCCAGGCCGTGGGTGATCTCCTTGCGGAGAAAAACGTTCTCATAAACCTTTAGGTCATTGAACAGGTTGAGCTCCTGATGCACGAAGGCGATGCCTGCCCGCTCCGATGCCTGTACCGTGACATGATCCAGGGGGATATCGTCGAAGGTTATGCTGCCGGCATCCCGGGGGTGAACCCCCGCCAGGATGTTCATGAGCGTGGACTTTCCGGCGCCGTTTTCACCAAGCAGCGCGTGCACTTCGCCTTTTTTAACGCTAAAGTCCACATTGTCCAACACGATGGAGCCGAAAAAGGCTTTGGTGATCCCTTGCATCTGCAGCATATTCATGGGCGCACCTCGCTTTCTTAGAAGGGCCCACAGAGGGATTGTCCCTCTGTGGGCCTTGTCATACGCGGGATCGATTACTTGGCGACTGCGTCGCCGAATCCCTGGTAGTCCGCCACGTTGGCGGCATCCACCACGGCGACCGGCACTACGTGATCCGCAGCAACTTCGGTGCCGTCTAGCTTGTCGACCATATCCTGCACCGCGAGCTTGATCATGCCCGGATCGTAGGTGACGGAGAACAGGTCGGCCAGTTTGGCCACTTCGGCGCTGTAATCCTTTTGATGGGTGCCCTTGAGTACGCTATAGATCTCGTTAAGGCCGGAGGAGGTGCCCAGGTGCACACCGGCGTTCAGGAAGGCATCCTTCTTCGACGCGTCGATGTCGGAGCTCTTCAGCGCCTCCAGCATGCCCATGGCGATCTCGTCATCGTGGGTGAAGATGTACTTGCAGGCGGCAATGTCTTCCACGGTGGAAGCATCCAGCCACTCAACGAACAGTTTCCTGCCCTCGGAACGGCTCCAGTTGGTGAAGTTGGTGGACACGATGGCATCTATCTGCTCCTGGGTCCAGCCGTTCTCCAGCAGGGTTTTGAAGAAACCGTCGTTGCGCATGGTGGGCACAGAGGAGTTGTCGCCGGGGATGATGAGCACCTTGTCACCGGGCTTTAGGCCGCTCTCGATGAAGCGCTTTGCCGTGGCGATGCCGATGCCTTCGTTATCGCCCTTGACGCTGGCCACAGCGTTGCCCGCCACGGAGTCGATAACCCGGTCAAACATCACGAAGGGGATGCCGCTGTCGGCCAACTTTTTCATCGTGGCTTCCAGGGTGTTATCCTGGGGCAGGATGACGATGTTCTTGGCGGATTGGTTGGCGATGATGTCCTCGATCTGAGAGATCTGGTTAGCGGGATCGGACGAGGCGATGACCGCGGCGGTGTACTTGCCTGCGGCGTTGATCTCGGCGACCTTTTCTTCCGCATAGGTCAGGACGGCACCGGTCCAGCCGTGATCGGCATTGGGCACCAGCACCACGATGTCATCACCGGCGGCCAACGCGCTCGCCATGCCAAAGACCATCAGGGAGGCCAATAGGACAGCCAATAACTTTTTCATGGGAAACCCTCCTCAGTTTTTATTTTTATTGGCGGTTGCCAATAAAGACGGGACAGGGAAGCGGCCTACAGCGTTACCCAGGCAGCATCCTGCTTGGCGCTTTCCACCACGGCATGAATAAAACGCACGCCGTTGACGCCGTCATCCACAGACGGGAAGTCCAGATCCTGGCTGTTTAGCGTTTCCCCGGCCAGCTTTTTAGCCAAGGCATTCAGGTAGGTGCGGTACACGTTGGCGAAGCCCACATACAGACCCTCGGGATGGCCGGAAGGGAGGCGATTGGTGGCTGCGGCGTTCTGGGTCAGATAACCGGTGCCACGGCTGAGTATTTCCGGCGGCCGACCTTTGGGGGTGTAGCGCACATAGTCCGGCGTATGTTGCTGCCACTCCAACGAGCCCAGGGTGCCATAGATGCGTACCGCCAGGCCGTTGAGGTTGCCGCAGGCGACCTGGGAGCACCAATAGGCACCGTTGGCGCCGTTATCGTACTCCAGGATGATGTTGGCGTTCATTTCTAAGGCCTTGCCAAAGTTGTTGGTGGTGGCCAGCAAGCGTTTGATCTTCAGCCCGGTCAAGTAATGTACCGTATGTTCGATGTGGGTGCCGATATCGCCCACGCAGTTGGAGATGCCTGCGACAGCGGGATCGCTGCGCCAACCGGAGAGCTTTGCGGTACCGGGGTCACTCTCGCCCAGCTCGTCGATAAGCCATTCCTGGGGGTATTCGCCATTGACGGAAATGACTTGACCGATTTTGCCGTCGGCGATCATTTCCTTCATTACCTTGACCATGGTGTAGCCGGAGTAGCTGTACATGACGCCAAAGAGCAGATCCTTCTGTTTGGCCAACGCAGATAGTTTCACGGCCTGTGCCACGGTAAAGCACAAGGGCTTTTCGCACACCACATGGATGCCGTGGGACAAGAAGCACTTGGCGATCTCGTAATGAACGTAGTTGGGCGTGGTGATGCTGACGAAGCGGATGCCGTCGGCACGGGCCCCTTCTTTCTCCGCCATCTGCTGAAAGGTGGGGTAGACCCGGGAAGGATCAATGGCGAACTTTTCGCCGGTATCGCCGTTCCGCTGGGGGGCGCTGCTGAAGCAGCCTGCCACCAGGCGTGTGCGCGAATCGAAGGAAATGGCCTTGCGGTGCACGTCGCCGATGAATGCATCGTGGGCGCCGCCAACCATGCCGTATGGAATGATGCGCGTCAAGGGAATCCCTCCTATCCGTTGGCGATGGCGTCGTCGAACTTGAAGTCGGACGGCTTAAAGTCCACGCGCTTGACAAAGGCACAGGCCTCGGTGGCGCCGTCGATGCGATCCATGCCGCTGTCTTCCCACTCCACGGAAAGGGGGCCATGGTATCCTGTGGCGTTGAGTACGCGGATGATCTCTTCAAAATTTACGTCCCCATGGCCCAGGGAACGGAAGTTCCAGCCCCGGCGCAGGTCACCAAAGTCGATGTGGGAACCCAACAGGCCGCTGCGGCCATCCAAGGTGACGGCGGCGTCCTTCATGTGCACGTGATACACCCGGTGGGCAAAATCCTGCAGGAACAGGTGGGGCTTGATACCTTGCCACTGCAAGTGGCTGGGATCAAAGTTAAGGCCGAACTCAGGGCGGTCGGCGAAACGCTGCAACAGCTTTTGTGTGGAATAGTAGTCAAAGGCGATCTCGCCGGGATGCACTTCCAGGGCGAACTTGATGCCATGCTTTTTAAACTCGTCCAGGATCGGCGACCACAGGCGCACGATCTCGTCAAAGCCTTCTTCCACCATCTCTGCGGTGGTCTGGGGGAAGGAGTATACCCACTTCCAGATGGGGGAACCGGTGAAGCTGGTGGACACTTCCGCACCCAACTTTTTGCATACGGCGGGCACCTTCATCATGGTATCGATAGCCCACTGACGGATGGCCTTGGGGTCGTTCGCGCAGGAAGCGGGGGCGAAGTTGTTCAGCCGAACATCCGGCGCATCGCCCACGCATTGGCCGATGATATGGGTGGCCAAGGCGTTGCAGATCAGGCCATGCTTTTTCAGCGTGTCCTTGATATACTGCACATAACCGTCATCGGCATATGCCTTGTCGATGTCCACGCCGTGTCCCCAACAGGCGATCTCCAGACCGTCGTAGCCCATTTTTTTCGCCAGGGAGCACAGCTCCTCAAACGGTAGGTCTGCCCATTGGCAAGTACAGAGTGTCACGGGACGCTTGCCCATTTGAAACCCCTCCCTTTCATCTATAACGTGCACGAGCACACACTATAAAACACCCACCATGGTGCTCTTTGACAGCATAGTATCATGGGCATCCTGCAATGTCAACCGCTGTGAATCGTGAAAAATCATTGACTATTTGTGCGCTTTTCTTGTAAAAATAGCTGTTGCAAACTGGGCGATCCTGCGCTATAATAAGCAACGTTGGTCGACTGGGTGTGGCGCAGTTTGGTAGCGTGCTTGAATGGGGTTCAAGAGGCCGGAGGTTCGAATCCTCTCACCCAGACCAAGCAGAAAAGTCCGCAGTAGCGGGCTTTTTTGTTTGCCCCCTGAAATGGGAAGGCGTTGTTTTTTCGACGCGTGCAAGCAGTGAACGGGTGAGCCGAGAGGTAGTCCGCGCTATATTGTCAAAATGACAACGAAATGTACCCATACTGCTTCTTAGGGCGTGTTTCAAAATGGGGGGAAATGCAAGCTCCAAGGATTTTTAGCCAGAT
>JAVBUS010000082.1:0-2775 GCA_031555125.1 Eubacteriales bacterium
TACCCGGCCCCAGGTCAACGCCGTGCCGCTCCATGCGTCGATTCCCAGGCCGGTGAGCACCTGCCCGGTGAACAGGATGATGGTGATGTATACCACGGGCACCTTGGGCAGGCAGAAGCTGGTGATGGCGATGATGCACACCCCCAAGATGCCGCCGGTGTATAAAAAGGGCGACAGGCCCAGGGACGGCAGTCCCGCTCCCCCTCCGGCAGCTACCAAGCACAGCGCCGCAGTGGACAGCCCGGTGATGTAGTTGACCAGTGCCCCGGGCATGATGCCGATCTCCTTGCCCAACACCGCGTTGAGGGTAGTGGAAAAGGCCAGCGCGATACCGGTGGCCAGGGCCAGCAGCACATACAGGGCCATGGCCGGATCACCGGAACCGCCTGGCGAATCATAGATCATACAGATCAGGCCCACCGCGATCAGTGCAAAGCAGACCAACTTGGTCCGGGTAAAGCGATGGACGCGCAGGCCGAACCAACCAAAGTGGTCGATCAGGGTGGAGCTTAACAACTGCCCGGTTAAGCACAAGGCCAACATCAACCCTGCCCCCAAGGGCGCAAAGCACAGGTTGTTGAGCATGGTGGTCCCCACGCCGATGACGCCGGGAATGTATAGGTACCAGGGCGCTCCGGCGGCCCGCAGGGAGAACCGCTGCCGTCGCGCCGCCAAAATGGCCAGCACGGTGCACAGTCCACATACGTGAATGATCACCACGCTCCACCAAGGGCCCACCTGGGCAGTGAGCAGACCGTTGGCGGTGACCATGATGGCGATCAGCGCACCGGAGAACAGGGCCAAGGCTTCATATAACATGTCATACCTTCTTCTTCAGTTTCTTGGGCGTGTTGCAAAACGCTACACGTGCAATATCCGGCAGTTTTTCCGCCATATCCGTGTCGTTCTTCGCCCCGCGTACCGCCGCACGCTGTGCTCCGACTCCTTGGTCAGACGAAAAATCCTTGGATCGTGCACTTTTCCCCTTTTCAAACACGCCCAAATCCTCGTTTGATTTCGCGCGATAGAGCGGGAGGGATTTTGTCGCCGGCTGGGAGCCCGAAGGAGGCGTAGTCGGCAGCTGCGCTGACGGAGCCGCGACAACGACAGTCGGCAAAAGATTTGCGTCATATGTGTCCGATCAAAGGAGGAGGGGTATTAATGAAAACTCAGGGCGTATTGCTTGGGAGAAACGCCCACCGCTTGGCCAAAGGCGCGGATAAAGTGCGCATAGTCGCCAAAGCCGGAACGCTCGCAGGTCTCGTGTACCGAGCAGCCTTCCGCCAGCAATCGCTTGGCCATGCTGATGCGCCGCGCTACGATGTATTTGCTTATGGTGGTGCCGGTCTCCTGCTTAAACAGGCGGCAAATGTATCCCCGGCTTAAAAAGAACGCCTCGGCCAGGGCCTCAATGGTCATGGGCTCGGTAATGCGCTGATTGATATAGGTTAGGATGTAGCTGACCAGCCCCCCGGAGGCGGCGGGCTCCGCGGCCGTCGCGGGCACCGGCGCATACAGGCCGTTCACCAGCAGCATCAGCTCAGTAAAGCACGCGTTTTCCTGGATGTCCGCGCCGTACCCATGGGCGCTCAGGCATCGGCGCACCAGCCCGTTCAACTGGGTCCGCTCCGCCCGGGACAGGGAAGCCCGGTGGCAAAACCCATCACCCCGCTGGGTAAAGCAGGCACCCAAATCTGTGTCCGGTGTGGACAGGGCAGCCGGATACTCCGGGTGAATGGAGATGACGATGCGCTCGTGGTGCGTGCCGTCCGCCAACACCGGCTTATGGGTCTCGAACTGGTTGATGACAAACAGGTCTCCGTCCCGGTTGTCATACAGACGCGTATCCACAAAAAACTGCTTGCCGCCGCTGATGGAATAGTAGATCTCCAGGCAATCGTGATGGTGCATGGCCCGGGGCTTTTCCTCGTTAGA
Source organism: Eubacteriales bacterium (assembly GCA_031555125.1). Classification (GTDB taxonomy): domain Bacteria; phylum Bacillota; class Clostridia; order Christensenellales; family Aristaeellaceae; genus WQXF01. The sequence continues at coordinate 1,936 of JAVBUS010000082.1, forward strand.
TAACAGCGCGATGGAAAAACGCTTGCTGTGCCTGCAGGCCTCGATGGCATCGTGGCAGCTGGCGAATGGATGCATGCGGACACCTCCCCTCGCCTGAAACCATACCGCATCAGGTGAAAAAATGCAAGTTTTTTGTGATGAAATGCAAGGAATTTGCGAATTGATCATGATATACTACACCCATCAACATGTGGCAAGACCGCCAAAGGAGGACTGTATCATGCGTTTGACCGTTCGTCATCCCTCCAATCCCCTGGATGCAAAGCACTACACCACCGACCGTCTGCGCAGCGAGTTTGTGATCGACACCCTGTTCCAGGCCGACGAGGCCGTGCTGACCTACAGCCATATTGACCGGATTATCGCCGGAGGCATTATGCCGGTGCAGGGTGACGTGGCACTTACCGGCAGCAAGGAGTTGGCCTCCAAGTACTTCCTGGAGCGGCGGGAACTGGGTGTCATCAACGTGGGCGGGCCTGGGCGGGTCACCGTGGACGGCCAGACCTATGATATGAGTACCCGGGATGGCCTGTATGTGGGCATGGGCGCCCAAACCCTGACGTTTGCCAGTGCCGATGCCGGCCAACCCGCCAAGTTCTATCTCAACTCCGCCCCCGCCCACAAGACCTATCCCAACCGAAAGATCGACATCACCCAGGCCAATCCCCGTCCCCTGGGCGCGGCGGAGACATGCAACAAGCGCACGATCTATCAGTACCTGCATCCCGCGGTCATGGAAACCTGTCAGCTGTGCATGGGCCTGACCCAGTTGGATCCCGGCAGCAACTGGAACTCCATGCCCTGCCACACCCACGAGCGCCGCATGGAGGTGTACTTCTA
>JAVBUS010000262.1:0-5395 GCA_031555125.1 Eubacteriales bacterium
CTTTGGTACTTGGCATAAGTGCCCCGCACCTTGTAGGAAGCCCACAGCGACAGCAGCAGGCCCGGCAAGATCAGGATCATGGTCCAATCTGTATAGAACATTGTCAATCCTCCTTTGGGGAAAAGAAACTCCCCATGACAACATACCATAGATGCCCGCCCAGGGCAATGGACGCGGGCTGAAATGTCGGTTGCGCCGCTTTAACGCAGCCCTTGATCCTCCGCCGCACCCACCATCAGGTTAAAGCACTGCATAGCGGCCCCGGATGCTCCCTTGCCCAGATTGTCCAGCCGTGCCACCAGCAATGCCTGGCTATCGTGCCCCAACACAAAAATCTGCATGCGGTTGGTGCCGTTGAGGGCTTGGGGATCCAAATAGCCGCCGTCTGGCAGTTCTTGTGTCAGGGGCATGACCTGGATAAACCGGCTGTCCGCGTAATGGGCCGCGAGGACATCCCGGACGGCTTGCCGGGTGGGTGCGCCGGGCAGGGCGGCCAGGTGCAGCGGCACGCTGACCAGCATACCCTGGGCAAAATCCCCCAAAATGGGATCAAAGAGGGGCGCATGGGTCAAGCCGGTCCAATGCCGCATCTCCGGCAGGTGCTTGTGGGTCAAGGTGAGGCCATAGATGCGGGTGCCCGCATATTCCGGGCCCCGGTCCGGCTGCTGATAGTCGGCGATCATGCGCTTGCCGCCACCGGTGTATCCGGTGATGCTGTGGGCACTGACCGGCATCTCCTTGGGCAGCAGTCCGGCGGCTACCAAAGGGGCCACCGCCGCCACAAAGCCGCTGGCATGGCAGCCGGGCACCGCCACACGGTGGGCGGAGGCGATGGCGGCACGCTGGGCGGCGCACAGCTCCGGCAGGCCGTATACCCAGTGCGGTGCCGTGCGGTGAGCGGTGCTGGCATCCAGCACCCGAACCCGGGGGTTGTCGATCATGGACACGGCCTCCACAGCCGCCGCGTCGGGCAGGCACAAAAAGACCACGTCGGCCCCGTTAAGGCGTTCCCGTCTCGCCGCCGCGTCCTTGCGCAATTCCTCCGGGATGGTGATCAGCTTGATGTCCTGACGCACCGCCAGTCGATCCCGCAGCTGCAATCCTGTGGTGCCCTCTTGCCCGTCAATATATACGCAAGTCCCCTGGTGTGCCATGACAAGATCCTTCCCTTCGGTCTATGCTTCGGTGGACAAAGACAACATACTGCCGTGAGCCGCCAACCGACAAGTCCAGGCGCCGGATTCCAGGACGGGGACCGCACCGCCGTCCAAGGCTGTCCAGGCGGCCTGTCCCAACACGTCCGCAGGCAGGGAGACGGTACGGGGCTGATCCCCCCGGTTGATGACGCACAGGACAGCGGCAGCGGGTACAACCTCGCCAAAGGCATCCCGTCCCCCTGCCGTGGTGCGGATCAAGGCCAGCACGTCCTCGTGAGGGGCTTCAAGAATCCAATCGCCCCGGCTCCACACCGGGTGGGTGTGACGGCGCTGGAGCTCCGCCGCAAAGTAAGCCAGCAGATCCCGATCTTCCTCTCCCCAGGGATAGGTGCCCCGGCAAAAGGGATCCGCCGCACCTTCCATGCCCGCCTCGTCCCCATAATATACACAGGGCATGCCGGGCAGCACCGCCACCAGCCGTAGGGCAAGCTTAAGCCGGGCCATGGCCAGGATCCGCTGGGGCTGGGTCAGGCACAGATCACGGCGCTTTTCCCGGGGTAATTCCTCCCCGGTGCAATCCACCAGCATGTTCAAAATCCGGGCGCGGTCGTGACTGCCCAGCAGATTCATCAGGGAGTAGAAGAAGGGGCGCGGATAGTTCTCCCCCAGGGCATCCAGCCGCCGCTTGCACTGTTGCGCGGGTTCATGGCCCAAAAAGAAGGCGATCAGCGCATCCCGCAGGGGATAGTTCATGACGCTGTCCACGGTATCCCCCAATGCATAGCTGCGCAGTTGATCATAGGCCACCTTGTTGGAGGCATCCTCCCACACCTCGCCCAGCACCGCCGCGTCCGCACGGGCAGCCTTTGCCTGAGCCCGCAAGGTGCGCAAAAAGGGCATGGGCAACTCATCGGCCACGTCCAGCCGCCAGCCGGAAGCCCCTGCGGCCAGCCAGCGGCCCAGGATGGCGTTCTTGCCGGTGAGCAAGTACTCCACGCAGCCCGGCGCATCCTTGCGCAGCTCCGGCAGGGTTTCAAAACCCCACCAACTGATGTACTCCTGAGGATGTTGGCGGAAGGTGAACCAGTCATAATAGGGCGATTGCTTCGATTGATACGCCCCCAGTTCCGGATAGGTGCCGTAGCGATTGAAGTAGCGGCTGTCCGCCCCCACATGGGAAAACACGCCGTCCAGCATCACCCGGATCCCCATCCCTGCCGCCGCGTCACACAGGGCCACAAAGTCCGCGTTTGTGCCGAACATGGGGTCGATGGTTTCGTAATCCCCCACATCGTACTTGTGATTGGTGCGGGCGCGGAAGATGGGGTTGAGGTACAGCACGGTGATGCCCAGCCCCTTCAGATAGGGCAGCTTATCGCGCAGCCCCAGCAAATCGCCCCCAAAGAAGTCGTTGGCCAGATTATCCCCGTTGGGTTCCACGGACAAAAAGGGCGCTTCCTGCCAATGGGCGTGGCGCACGATGTCCTTGCGACCGGCGAAAAGCTTGCCGGTACTATCACCGTGGGCGAAGCGATCCACCATCACCTGATACATGACGCCCTCCCGCAGCCAATGGGGCGGGTCAAAGGCCGGATCGTACACCGTCACCTGATAGGAATCGTAGCTGCCCTGCTCACCCACGCCGCCCAATCGATCCGCCGCGTTACCGTACACGATGTGGGTGCCCCAGTCCTCAATCTCGAACCGGTACCAGACCAGTCCGGGCTCCGCGCCCGCCTCCAGATCGGCCTCGTAACAAAATCCGCCGGGCACACCCTCCATGGGCACCATGGGAATGCGCTGCTCGCCGTCTCGCCATACCCGGAGGATCACGGCCCGCGGAGCCCGCTCCCCGTGTATCATCACCCGCAGGTGGGTCCGGCGGCCACATGGCAACGCGCCGCCTGGCTGCCGATACCATTGGTCTCGGCTGTCGTGGTATACCTGCATGCCGTCTCCCCTTTATGCTCTTTCTTGTGCCGGGTCCGCCGGAACGGGTACCCCCGCCAGCTGATTCATGGCGGTGTACAGATAGTTCACAATGCGATCCTTCTCATCCTCGTTGTCGGGATCGAAGGTGATGCCGGGGCCAAAGTACAACCGCTTCTGCCTGCGGCTGATGTACATGGGATAAAAGGTGGTGCGCTTGCCTGTACGCTGGTAATAGCTCTTGCCGATTTGCACAAAGCTGGCAATCAGCGGCGCCACCCCCTCGCTCTGATAATCCTGCTCCGGAAAGATCAGCACGTTGTCGTCATAGGTGAGGGCCTCCACGGACTCCTGGATGGTCTGGATAGCCCCCCGCAGCGTTCCGCGATGGACGGCGATGGGATCGGTGGAATCCAGGATCCAGATCAGGATGGGCACCACACGGCGCACCAGCCATCTGCGCGCGCGGGTGGGAATCAGTCGCAACGTCTTGTCCGCGCCGGGGGTCATGTGCTCGATGATCACGCCGGGATCCAGCATCTGGCCGATGACCCAAGGCCGCACGGGAAAGGGCGAATAGATCACGGAGATGATGGGGCCATAGATCTCCAGGTGATTGCAGATGAACACCGCGCCGCCACCGGACAGGTCCACGTGCTCGCTGCCCACCACCTTGGCGGGAAAAATACGACGCAGAAACGGCTTGAGCAGCACCACGGCCAGCCGCTGGGGCGCGTTGCCCACCAAGATGGCGCGGAGCCGAGCCTCCAGCGGCGCATCGATGCGACCCTCGGCCTGTAGACGACGGTACTTTTTCAGCTTGTCGGCATAGTTGCGGTCCAGGGGCTGCAGGAAGGCGTAAATCATGGCCGCGATGACGAAGGCCATGGGCAACACCAGCATCATCACCTGGAGCACGGAGCGCATCTCCCGCATGGCCTCCACGTGGGCAAACTTGCCCTCCATGATGAAGCTAGCGATGCATAGCATGACCAGCAGCAACAAGTAGGATACCAGCATGGACCACTGGAGCATGACCTCGGTATTGCGGCGATAGGCACCGTTGTCTATTTTTCCCGCGCCCAACTCGATGACGGTCTTCATATCGTGGCTCTGGATCAGGATGATGGACAGCATGCAGGCCAGGCTAACGCCCATAGCGCCCCCGTTGAGCAGGCTGCCCACCAGGGTGCTGCGCCAGGGCGCGGAAAGGGTGCCGTACATGCTTGCAGCCCAAAACAGCAAACCGGTTAAGAACACGATGGGACGATCGTGCCGCGCCAGGTAGCGCTTGCTCAACAGCCGGTAGCTGCCGCCGGTGGCCAAGGCGATGAGGGCCAGCCAGGCCACCAACAGCCACGTGCTGGCAAAGAACCCACTGTAGGGCAGGAACCGCATATAGCATATGAAGGCGGTGATGCTCAGGTTCACGGCCATGGCGGTGTTGACCGTCATCTTGTTGTAAATGCGGTAGGAGCGAACCTGCAGCAGCGCGTCCCCGGCCAGGGCTTCGGCGGAGGCATCGGCGGTGGGCGCTTCCTCCGCAGGCTCCAGGCATTGGCTTCCCAACAGCAGCAGGGTTAAACCCACCACCACGGCATACAGTGCGCCGATATCCCGGGGAAAGGGATAGACCACCACCTGGCGATTGAGCCAGAACAGCGCCACATAGGCCGCCAAAAAGGCAGCGTGACAGGCTGCCAGGATCCATGCCCGGCGACGCAGCGCGCCCGACGCATGCTTTTTCGCCAGCCAATCGGCGACAATCTGCTGCAGCAAGCCCCCTACCAGGAACAGCGTCAGCAGCAGGCAGGTGGGCTTGGACTGAATGTACGGGAACAGGAACACCAGGGCCACCGTCATGGCGGCGGCCAGGATAAACACGAGCAGGCCCTGGGCACGGATGCCGCTGGGCAACAGGCTTAAGGTACGCTTGTTAAAGATACGGGCATAGGTCACCCACACTTCGCCGGTGATGTATACCGCGCCGCCGAACAGCATGTTTTGCACCAGCAGATCCGACAGAAACATGGCGCAAAACAGCCCCAGCAAATCCACCGCACGCCTAACAAGCCCCAGCCAAGGCGTCAAGCGTGCGCGCAAGGTGGCCAGCATGCGGCGGTCCCCCCTTTTCTCGATCCGCCCTAGTATACCACACTGACCCCACCCGTGAAAAGAAAACCGCCTGCAGGATTTTTCCCGCAGGCGGTTCAGGGCGTCGACACAGTCGATGCCCTCGAACGAAATGCAGGATGCATTTCGTTCGAATGCACGGCTTGCGCCGTGACTCGCTTTGCTCGTGATGGTAG